>JAGWVX010000112.1 GCA_018970685.1 Alphaproteobacteria bacterium
GGCAGCCCTACCTTGGATGAATACTGCGTTGTCGCCGGATATCCGTGCGTCCTTATTGCAATCGAAAATGACGCATGAAGAAGAGGTGCGGTTGGTGCATGGCTATGTGGGCACCGATTCCCCCTGGTTGCCCAAGGGGTACACCCAAGCGATTCGCGCCGCACTGCCGAGCTCGGCCGGTTATGTTCCCGGCATCACGCGGCTAGGCATTCCTGCATTGCTCGAGACGGATGCCAGCTTGGGAGTCGCCAACGGCCGTCATATGCGTCCGGGCGATCAAGCGACCGCACTGCCGTCCTCGCTGTCGATTGCGGCCAGCTGGAACAGCGGTCTCGCTTATGAAGGCGGTGCGATGATCGGGCAGGAAGCCCGCGACAAGGGATTCGATGTCCTGCTGGCCGGCGGCATCGACTTGGCGCGCGATCCGCGCGGCGGGCGCACCTTCGAATATTCCGGCGAAGATCCGTTGTTGGCCGGTACGATGGTCGGCAACGCCATCCGCGGTATTCAGGATCAGCACATTATCTCGACGATCAAGCATTTCGCGATGAACGATCAGGAGACCGGTCGCGGCGTAATGAGCGCGAACATCGACAACGCGTCGATGCGCGAAAGCGATCTGCTCGCCTTCGAGATCGCCATCGAACGCGGCAATCCCGGTTCCGTGATGTGCGCCTATAACCGCGTGAACGAAACCTACTCCTGCGAGAACGAATACATCCTCAACCGAGTTCTGAAGCAGGACTGGGGTTATAAAGGCTTTGTGATGTCTGATTGGGGCGCGGTGCATTCGACCATCGACGCCGCAAACAACGGTCTGGACCAGGAATCCGCCTACAATCTCGACCGCGCAGATTATTTCGGCGATCCACTTCGTATGGCGATCCTCGACGGTTCCGTTAGCGGCAGCCGCTTGGATGACATGGCGCGGCGCATCTTGTACGCCATGTTCGCAAACGGGCTTTTCGACTACCCGCTGGTCAAACAGCCGATCAACCCCGATGCCGATCTTCTGGTAGCGCAATACGCTGCCGAGCAAGGCATCGTTCTCTTGAAGAACGAGAACAAGCTGTTGCCGCTCGCGGCGCACAGTCGAAGCATCGCGGTTATCGGAGGGCGCGCCGACATAGGCGTCTTTTCGGGCGGCGGCTCGTCGCAAGTGATTCCCATCGGCAACAATCCATCACAAGAGTTTCTGATCGGTGGCGCGATGCAGGAGATAGCCGGCCGCCCCGTGCAGATTCCCAAAGATACGATCGTCCTCGATCCACCAGCGCCACTTGCGATGATCGGCGCCGGGACGCGCGGTACGCAGGTGCGGTACGACGACGGCGCCGATATCGCCAGTGCGGTAAAGCTGGCGCGAAACTCGCACGTGGCCATTGTCTTCGCGCATCAATGGATGCGGGAAGGTCATGACGTTCGAAGCCTTTCGCTGTACGGGAACCAGGATGCACTGATCGCTGCGGTTGCCGCCGCCAATCCGCGCACCATCGTCGTCCTGGAAACGGGCGGACCGGTCCTGATGCCTTGGCTCAGAAAAGTAGGGGCTGTGCTCGAAGCTTGGTACCCTGGAAACCGCGGCGCCAATGCCATTGCGGATATCTTGTTCGGCAAAGTGAACCCGTCCGGCCGCTTGCCGATCACTTTCCCGCAAAGCGAAAGTCAGTTGCCTCGTCCCGTTATTCCCGGCACGGATGGAACGCAATTGCTGGTCGCCGAGGGCAGCAGGATAACCCCATACGACGTCGATTATACCGAAGGCCAGAATGTTGGATATAAGTGGTTTGAATTGAAAAAGCTGACGCCGCTCTTTCCGTTTGGTTTCGGCCTTTCCTACACGACTTTCAGCTTGACCGATCTGGACGCTGGCGGCGGTGTGACAATCAATGCCGGCTTCGATGTGAGCAATACCGGCAGGCGAGATGGCATGCAGACGGCACAGGTTTATGCGACGCCGCCCGGCGGCGTTGCGAGATTGATTGGCTGGAGCAAGGTCGATTTGAAACCGGGCCAAACGCGGCACGTTACGGTGACTGCCGATCCAAGATTTCTTGCGACATTCGACACCACCGGGAATGTCTGGCGCGTAGCCGAAGGCGACTACGTGGTCACTTTGGGAAGTTCGTCGGCCGATGTCAGCGCCACGGCAACCGTCCACATCACGGCAAGCACTATCAAGCCGTAGGTCCGCGCGAAACCTTATCGATCCAGGTCACGATATCCTTCCAGATGCTCGGGCCGTCGAGGTCGCGCAGCAGCATGTGATAGCCGTCGGGATATTCGTTGATTTCGGCGCGTTTTCCCAATTCCTTGGCGACGGCTTCAGTCGGCGCCCGTGGCACGATCTGGTCTTTGTCGCCGAAGAGAAAGAGAATTGGCGGCGTATCGGCCGGAAGATGCAGCGGCGCATTGCGTGCCGCATCCATCAAATTGACCAGACCCCAGACGGCATCGGCCCGCGTATGTTTCTGGAACAGCGGATCGCGCGATAGCTTCCGCAACATTTCAATGTTGTTTGACGGCCAGATATGCAGGCCGTTTCCCGAGAGTTCGAGCGACGGCGCGACATGTGCGGCCAGCCACAGCGCAACACGGTAAGACAACGGCATGTCGTCACGCGACCAGACGGCGGGAGCGACCAAGATGACGCCATCGACGCGCGGCGGTTTTGGATCCGCCATAGCGGATAGCACGACCGCACCGCCCATACTTTCGCCAAGTGCAAAAATCGGCAGGCCCGGATTTCGCCGACGCACGGCCGCGATGCAGTCGGCAAGATCGTCGCGCAGCGCTCTGCCGCCAGGCCATATTCCGGGATGGGGCGCTTTGCCGAAACTGCGTTGGTCATAAGCATAGGTCGTTATGCCGTGTTGCGCCCAATACGGCGCCGGCATGTCAAAGGCCTCGGAATAATCGCTCATGCCGTGCAGTGCAACGATGATTGCCTTCGGATGTTCGGCGTTCCAATGGCGTAACGGCAACCGCAGGCCATCGCGTGTAAGGAAGAAGTCGCTGGTCACCTCCGGCATATCATTGGTCAAACCGAGCGGCGCGACGACCGGCGCGCAAGCGCCAAGCGTGCAAGCGACCATAAGAATGCTTGCCAAGACGACAACTGCTTTACCCATCCGGACACTTTCGCCTGTTTTCGCAACACAGAAATACGCGCTGGAGATTCGGAGATCGATGTGATAGCGCTGTCATAAATATATAAAATGTATCGGAATAAAGGGGAAACGCGAATGCACAAGCTTTCTTTGGCGGCCCTGTCGATTTCGCTGACACTCGGCCTCGGCGGCTGCACCACGTCCGGCTCCATCAATGCGGCATGGTCGTTCGATGCGGGCTCAACTTCGAACGCAGAGACGGCTCCCCTGCTCTATGTGCTGTTCCAAGACCACGAGGTGTTCCAGCGGAATAGGCCGATTCACGTCTGGGGAACTGCTAAGCCGGCGGACACCGTGACGATTTCCCTCGCCGGCGAGAGCGCCAGCGCAACAACGGATGCCGCCGGCAGGTGGGACGCCGTCTTGGCGCCGCTCAACGCGGGCGGCCCTTATGAACTGACAGCGACCTCCAGCTCGGGACAAAGCCAAACCAACAAGGATGTGCTGATCGGCGACGTCTATCTGTGTTCAGGACAGTCCAACATGGAATTTCCCGTTCGTTTGGCATCGAATTACGACTCAGACGTCAACAACGCGCACAACACGAACATCCGACTGTTGCATGTCCAACGTTTCCCGAGCCCCACGCCCCGTGCGACATTCGGTGCCGGCGTCGAGTGGGCCGTGACCAGCCCCGATGCAGTCAAGGAATTCTCAGCCGCGTGTTATTTTTTCGGCCGCGCCTTGCAGCCAGCCGTGAATGTGCCGGTTGGGCTCATCGAGGATGCTTGGGGCGGTTCGGTTATTCAGGCCTGGATCAGCATGAACAAAATGCGCGAGCTGGGTGGTTACGAGCAGTACCTAGACCTCTTGCCGATTTACGCCAAGTCACCGAAAGACGCGCAGAAGAGGTGGAACAAAATCGCGCATGCTTGGTGGTTGGCGCACGATCCCGCCAGCGCTGCGACGCCCGCGTGGAACAGCCCCGTTTACGACGATTCCTCTTGGGATCAAATCGTGCCGCCCGGCACTTGGCGAATATGGAACGTGCCACTGCTGAGCACATTCAACGGTGTCGTTTGGCTACGTGAAACGGTTGAGCTGACGGCAGACCAGGCCAAGGGAGCGGCGTCTCTCTCGCTCGGCGCCATCGATGTCGCCGACACGACCTGGGTGAACGGCGTGGAGGTCGGCGACTCGCAGGGGTACGATGTCCAGCGCAATTACGATCTTCCCGCAGGTACGCTGCACGCTGGCAAGAATTTGATCGCGGTCGGCGTGCTTGGCGGCGCAGGCATGCTAGCGCCGGCCGATCAAATGACGCTCAAGCTGGCCGACGGCTCGACCGTCCCGCTTACGTCTCCATGGCGCTACAAAACGTCGGCGCCGATGACGCAGACGGGCGAGATGCCGGATGTTCCATGGCTCAACCAATTCGGTCTGTCCGACCTCTACAACGGCATGATACTGCCGCTTGGGAACACTCAGGTTCGCGGTATCGTTTGGTATCAAGGCGAATCCGATGCCGGACATCCCAAGGAATACGCCCGGCTGCTGCCGGCGCTCATCGCAGATTGGCGCAGACAATTCGGCGCGGATACGCCCTTTGTCGTCGTACAGTTGCCGAATTTCGGACCTTATCAAACCAAACCCGAGCAATCGAATTGGGCCGAAATGCGCGAAGTGGAGCGCCGCGTCGTAAATAGCACACCGAACACCGGTTTAGCTGTGACCATCGATCTCGGCCAGACCGACAATATCCACCCCACCAACAAACAGGAGGTCGGCCGCCGCCTAGCTCTTGTTGTCCAGCACTTGATCTATGGAATGGACGTCGTGGCGTCTGGGCCGACACCCGTTGCCGCGATCCGCAAGCGCAACACCGTGATCGTGAGCTTCGCACACCTGGATAAGGGGCTTCTGACTTACGAGAACAATCGGCCGATCGGTTTTCAAATTTGCAATACGGCAATGCTTTGCCGATTTGTCGATGCAGAGCAGAATGGAAACGACATCGATCTCGATGTCGCTCATATTCGCGATGCAGCGACGGTGCGCTTCTGCTGGGCCGACAGCCCTATCTGCAACGTCTACAACGATGCCGGCCTGCCGGCAGTGCCCTTCGAGCTGCCGATCACCGTGGCGACGCGCCGACGCAAATAGGGAAGCAGCTCTCGCGCGAACCACGGATTCTTTTTGAGCCAGGCATTGTTGCGCCAGGACGGATGGGGCAGCGGCAGATAGCGCGGCGTGTATTCGCGCCATGCCTTCACGGTTTCCGTGACATTACGTTTCGCACGACCGCGAAGATGCCAATCGAAAGCAAAGGTGCCTACCAATAGGGTGAGCGGAAATTCCGGCAGTGTGCCAAAAAGCTTGCCCTGCCACGCTTCAGCGCATTCCTTGCGGGGCGGTAAATCGCCGCCTTTAGCGTCGTAGCCGGGAAAGCAGAAACCCATGCCGATAATGGCGATGCGGCTTTCGTCATAGAACGTGTCCCGGTCAACGCCCATCCATTCGCGTAAGCGGTCGCCAGAGGGATCGTTGAAGGAAATTCCGGTCTCATGCACCCGGATTCCCGGCGCCTGGGCAACGATGCAGAGTTTCGCGAAGGCGCTGGCGTGAACGACAGGCCGGACACCATGGGGCAGATGCGCCTCGCATATCTTGCAAGCGCGGATATCGCGCAGGAGGCGGTTCAGAGATATTTCATCACGCTTCGTCAATTGCCGTACTTCAGCAGGTTCGTGGCCGTCACCGATCGGAAGACAGGCGATGCGTAGCACAGATCGACGCCAGCAAACGCGCCCATCCAGCGTCGGTCTAGTCAGCTTAGCGCAATTTCTCGCGTTTCACGCGGGCTGCGGGCGTTTTTCGCGCGGAAGATAGACCGCGAAAACCAAAATGTGGTCGACCGTCTTGCCGTCCGTGCCCAAAGGAAGGAAGACGTATTCGCTGTGCACCATCTCCGAACTCTCGCCACCGCGCTCGATCCAGCCGCGCATGGCGACAGGCTCCGCTTTGCGCACAACCCAGTCGTAAACGGGCTTGATCAGAGAGTGATAGCCGGGAGAACGCTTGTAGGTCTCACTCCAGCGCTTGCCCTGAAACGACGCGCCATGCGCCATTACATAGGCGTCTCCGACGATGCGGTATTCGTAATCCTTGCCGCCGTCGATGACCCGCAGCAGCGTCGTGTTCCGCAACAGCGCCGCCAGCCCTCGCGGCGTTATGTCGGCGCGCACCGGAAAGCTTCGTCCGCTGCTCAGTTCGCGCCAATATGCGACACCCTGGAGCAGGATCGGGCTTTCGATATCTTCGAGCGCGATACGACTGCTCGACTGTTCCGGCTCTTGGGCAGCATTTCGAGGCTCTTCGTCCGATTTCCTGTCCATTAGACGCGCTTACCAACCGCACTTCCGCCGACAGCGTTGCCTTTCGGTGGTTAAGGTACCGTTTAGAAGTATGTTCGGTCAGGTCGTTTCGACGTAACCGTGCATGGCAACGGGCCAAAGACAACTTGCGCGTGCGAAGGTCAGGTAACCGGCAGCAACCCTATCACCGCACCTGTCATACAGCTCGCCATCGTCCCGGAAACGAGCGCGCGCAACGCGAGCGGGACGATCTCGTCACGCCGCTCCGGAACCAGCGCGCTAGTGCCTGCAATCAGGATTCCCACCGACGAAAAATTCGCGAACCCGCACAAAGCATAGACCATGATCAGCATGGAGCGCGGATCAAGCGCGCCTTTGGGCAGGCTCGCCATGCTCAGATAGGCGATCACCTCGTTGAGGCTCGTCTTGAGGCCGAGCAAGCTGCCGGCCGTCGCTGCCTCTTGCCACGGCACGCCTATCAGCCACACCACCGGCGCAAACAACCAGCCGAAGATGCGCTGCAAGGTCAACGGCGCGCCCCAGACCGGCGGGAAATTAGCGAGAATGACGTTGAGCAGCGCCACCAGCGCCACGACGACCACCAGCATGGCAATGATCTGCCAATAAAGCTTGAGGCCCTCCTCGGTGCCGTGCGCGATCGAGTCCATGCTGGAGCGATACCGCGATCCCTGATCGTCGCTAGCGTCGATACCGGCCTCGCTGGGCATCATGATCCGCCCGATCACGATGGCGCTCACCAGCGACAGCAGCGAAGCGACGAGGATATGGCCGAGCGCGCCGGGAAGAACGTCCCTCAAAATCGTGGCGTACAGCACGAAGACAGTTCCCGAGACGACCGCCAGCCCCACGGTGAACAGGATGAAGATCTCGGCGCGGGTGAGCTTCGAAAGATAAGGACGGATCACCAGCAACCCTTCGACATTGCCGAGGAACACCATCGCGCCACCGCCGAGGCCCACGGCACCGCCGATCCCCAGCAGCTTGCGCAGGACGAAAGCGATGGCTTTGACGATGATCGGCAATATCCGCCAATGCCACAGCAGCGCGGAGAGTGCGGAGATCACGATCACCAATGGCAAGATACCGAAGGCGAAGTTCACCATCCCCTTCGGGTTGGTGACGGTGAACGGCGGGTCGCCGCCGCCGAGCATGCCGAAGACGAAGGAGGTGCCGGCCTTGGTCGCCGTCGTCAGCGCCGTGACGACGCCGTTGAGCGAATAAAGCGCTTCGCGCGCCACAGGCACGCGCAGCATCAGCAGCGCCAATCCGATCTGCAGAGCCAGACCCGCCGCCACGGTTCGCAGGGGAAAGCCGCGGCGGTTCTCCGAGAAAATCCAGGCCGTCGCCAAAATCACCACGATGCCGAGCAGCGACTGCAGATGCGGTAATGTCTGGGCATTTAGGAACGGCGCATGGAGCGCAGATTGGAGATTTTGAACCACGCTAGCCCCGCCGCTTGACCCCAGCCTACACTTCTAACCCGATTCGAAAGACTCTCGATGCGACCCGCTAACCGCCCCTCGGAGATCAAGGCGCTGGCCGGCGCGCGCGCCCTGCCGCCGCTGGTCCTGGTGCTGTTCCATTTCTGCGAGGGACACGGCTATCGCGGATTGAAGCTGTTCGATCTGCCTGTAGGCAAGGGTTATCTGTGGGTGGAGTTCTTCTTCGCGCTCTCCGGCTTCATCCTGATCCACGT
>JAGWVX010000113.1 GCA_018970685.1 Alphaproteobacteria bacterium
TTCGTAGTTCCAGTCGCCGTAGTCCTTCTGGTAGGCCAGCCGGAAATAAGGTGCGACGCCGGAAATCGGCCCCGGCCCGAAGCTCGCGCCCATGGCGCTCAGGAAGCGGTTGGACGGCGTCCAATAGAGCCCGACCGCCGTATAGATGCTGGAGTTCCAATAGGCATAGGCCGTGGTGCCGACGACGCCTTGGGCAAAGGCCCCGTTGAAGACCGTGTTGGTTGCCGGCGCCGGCGCCAAGGAGCTGCCGTCATAGGGAAAGCCCCAGGCCGGCAGCGTGTTCCAGACGTCTTCCAGCCCAGGATTGTTGTTCACACTGAGACCGAACAGGACGTCGTTGCCCGAAAGCGTGGCGCGGTCGGTGACGCGGATATCGGTGTTGTCCCAGGAGAACGAGCGGCCGACACCGTTGTATGTCACCTGTGCAAGACCGCCGAAATGGTTGCCGATGCCTCCGGCGACGAACAGGCTCGCCTGGTCGAGCGAGAAATTGTTGTTGTCGGCATAGTGATCGGCGGGGGGCGCTTCCTGCGCCTTGGCGCTGGTGTTGAAGGACGACATCACCATCCCCGACACCGGCATCGGGAAGGCATCGCTTCCCGCGTCCATGGTGAAACCTTCAAGCTTGAACTGCCGTCCAAACGGCGTCAGCTGCGGACCAAACCCCCCAACATGACACGCCGCACACGGCTGACCCGTCTTCACCGCAAACGCAGGTACCGCTAGCGCAGGCGTCGCCGTAAATCCCAAGAGCAGCGCCCCCGCAACGGCCGCGGCGTGAATTTTTTTATTTGGAACAACTCGCGTTATCATATGCCCCTCTCTGCAGATGTATTGTTAAGCGTCTGCGAGTGATCATAAGTATCATGATCATAATAGTACCTAAGTACTTCTGCGTACATTGGACTAGAATCGCGGCTTGTGAGGCGAATTGACGCGACTGCTTATCGTTTCGCAGTTCTTTTGATGCCGATACTTCCCGGAACACTGCATCCAACATTTCAATGCGTGAAAATCGCAAGAAGCATCAAGGCTTTCAGCGCAGCACCATAGCGGTATGCCTGCGCCAGCTTCTTCGCAGAATGCCTCGACGAGATTGGCGAATCGCGTGGCCGTTAAGAGATTTTCTTCCGCATAGTTCCTGCGGCCGCAGCCCGCCGAACGGACGAAACCGCCGCCGCCCTACGAACTCACCGCTTTCGATTTGGCCATGTCCGCATCGGCACCAGCGCCGTCGCCCAGCCGGCGCTTGATCCGCGCACGCTGCTTATAACCTTCGGCAAAACGCGGCATGAGTTTCAGCGCCGCATCGTAGTCCGCAAGCGCCAGCCGGTCCTCTCCTTTGGCGACGTAAATCCGGCCGCGCAGATAATAAGCCGATCCCAGCGCGGGCTGCAGGGCGATGGCGCCGTTGCAGTCGGCCAGCGCGTCGTCATATCTGCCGTCTGCGAAATAGACCGTGGCCCGCCGACCGAGCACGCCCGCGCGCGCCGCGGCCGGCGCGAGCTTGATCGCTTTGGACAAGTCGGCGACCGCGGGTTCGTCGTCGCCCTGCCGGAACAGCAGCATGGCGCGATTGGTATAAGTCACCCAATCGTTCGGATCGAGCGCTATCGCGTGCCGGTAATCGCCCAGCGCGCCGTCTTCGTCGCGCTCGGCGGCGCGCAGATCCGCGCGCTCGCGGAAATATTGCGGCAGCGGATCGAGGGCGATGGCGGCGTCGAAGTCCGAACGCGCCTGCGCGTATTTCTCGAGAAGGAAATACGTCTCTCCTCGGTTGACGAGGACCAGCGCACTCTTGGGCGACAGCGTCAGCGATTGGCTGAAATCCGCGATCGCGAAATCGAATTTCCGCATACGGAGTTCGGCGACACCGCGGCCGTTGAGCGCCGCCGAATCTTTGGGAGCCAGTTTGAGCGCGGCATTGTAATCCCGCAGCGCCTTTTCGTAATCGCCCAGATTGACGTAGGCGTCGCCGCGCAGCCGCAAGGCAGCCTCGAATTTCGGCGCCAGCGCCAGGGCGCGGCCGTAATCGGCGACCGCTTCGCGGTATTTTCCCTGCTGCGCGAGCACCGCTCCGCGATTGCTCAACGCATTGACGTCCTTGGGATCGAGCGCGACGGCGCGGCTGAAGGCATTGAACGCCGGGCCGAATTCCGCCCGCTTGGCATGCGCGATACCGAGATAATTGTAGGAAGGCTCGTAACCCGGCGCCAAATCTATGGCCTGAAGATAATCGGCGATGGCGCGGTCCTGCCGGTTCTTCTGGCCGAAGGCGTAGCCGCGGTCGAGATAGGCCAGCGTGTAGCCCGGCGCGATTGCGATCGCCTGCGAGTAGTCGGCGATGGCGGCATCGAGGTTTCCTTTGTAATACCAGGCATTGCCGCGGTTCGCGTAATAGAGGGCGACGCGCGGCATCAGCTGTATGGCGCGCGAGTAATCGGCAATGGAGCGATCGTACCGGCCCAGCTTGCCGTTGACGCGGCCGCGATTGTCGAAGGCGGCGTCATCGTCCGGATCGAGTGCAATCGCGCGGTCGTAGTCCCGCAGCGCCAGATCGTCGTGGCCGCTTTCGTCCCGCAGCTCGGCGCGCCACAGATAGGCCGGCTGATAGCGCGGCGCCAGCGCGATGGCCTGCGTCAGGTCCTCCAGGGCGGCTTTGATTTCTCCGTCTCGGCGATAAGCGAGACCGCGTTGCGCGTAGACGCGCGAGGCGTCCCGCGCCGGCAGCTCTTTGTCCGCCAGCAGGCTGGAGCACGCCGCGATCTGCTGCTGCGCGGTGATGGGATCGCCGCCCTTGCAGGCGATCCGCATCAAGGCCCCGGGTACGGGCGCGGAAAAAATCAGCGCCGCCGTCACCATACAGACGCCCAACAACGCCCACGCCAAATACACGCGCATGTTACACCCCGCCCCTGCAACCGATGCTAGCATAATTCAAATCTCAACGCCCGTCCGATATCGAGCTCGTCATGAAAAAGACTGCATTGACTTTCGGCCTTCCGATTGCGCCGCCGGCGGCCGGCCGCGTTACGCCGCGCGCGACCGGCAACCAGCCGAAACAACATCGATGAGAACCCCGAGCACGCGCGGTGTCATCGCCGCTTCCTTGTTGTCTCTTTCGGCGTTGACGACGACCGCGTCCGCCGCCGTTTGCCCGATCGTCGACGCCACCGGCGCTTTTTGGCCGCTGGCGCAGCGATCGGCGACGATGACGCCGGCCGCTCAAACCGCGTCCTTCCATGCCGATGTCGCGTCCAAGTTTCCCGACCTCTACACCGGCGGCGTTCTCGGAAGCGGCAACGTGCAACACCTCGACGAACTGTCGGTCCACGCCTTGGCGGCCGCGCGGAAGAACGGACTACGGGGCCGGACCATGGCGCAGGACCTGACGCGCAGGCTTCCCGCCTTCCTGGCGCATTTCCAAAAGACCTTTCCGGATTTCCGCTGCAACTTTCCGATCTATCTGATGGCGTCGCTGGGCAGCCTCGACGGCGCCGGCCGCATGGTCGCGGGCCGTCCGGCACTGGTGATCGGCGTGGACACGATGGCCGCGTACGAAACGCCCGGCGAATTGCCGGTCGTCATCGCCCACGAGCTTTTTCACCGTTATAACTTTCAAGCCGCCGGCTTCAGCGACGATCCCGGAGACAAACAGGCGATTTGGCGCACATTGTGGGCGGAAGGGCTGGCGACCTATATGAGCGGCCGACTGAATCCGCAGGCGTCGCCGGCCGACGTGCTGATCTCGCCCGACCTGGCGAAACGCGGCCCGACGATGATCAAGCGGCTGGCGCAAGCGCTGCGCGACAACGACGCGCCAAACCCGTCTCTATATGCGGAGTATTTCGAAGGCGGCAGCAAACGCGCCGAGAGCGAGGGTATCCCGCAGCGCTCGGGATATTATGTCGGCTACCGCGTCGCGCAGCTTCTGGCAAAGCGTTACAGCTTGTACCGGCTGGCGCATCTGAAGGGCACCGCCCTTCACCGTGAGGTCAACCGCGCGCTGGCCGAGCTCGCAAAACACGGCTGACCTCTGCCGGCTGCACCGCATCCGTCACATGGGCTTGAGACCGTTGTGCTCGACCACGGCGCCGTGCGCCGACAGCTTTCCGTCGCTGCCGACCATCGCGAATAGCGACACCGCCTTGCCCTTTTGCAGCCAGGACGCGTCACCCAGAATCCATCGCGTTACCGGCACTTCCGGCCCGACCACGAGTTCCGTCTGGCCGGTGCAAACGCCCTTGCCGGGTGCGGTTGCATGTCCGCCGCAGACGCCGTCGGTCATACTCGAGCCGTGGAAGGTAACTTTCAAGACGCCGGATTTCGCGGCGGCGCCGGCGCCGTTCACCTCCTCGACGGTGGCGTTTGTCATGCTGCGCCCCGGCGCATCCATGGCGTAATGGCCTTCGCCCAAGCCGCGCAAGGCCTCTGGGAAGATACGGACTTCCTGCGCATGCAACTTGCCATCCGGCTTCTTGAGCGCCGCCGAGGCGACGAAATCGCCGGGTTTGATATCGGCGAGCGCCGCTTTCTGATCGGCGATGACGCGCGCACCCTTGAGGAACGCGATCTCCTCGGTCTGTCCCGCGTCGGTTTTCATCAGCAGCGTCTGGGTGGCCGGCGCGAACGACAGGATCGTGCCCTTGAGGTGTTCGACTTGCGTCGGCTGCGCCGGCGCGGCTGCGGCGAAGAGAATGGCGGCCAACGCCGCTGCGGCTGGAATGCGCATAGTTTCTCCCTGACCTATTGTGCCCTACTTCATCGGTTTACGAAACTTCAGGATGAATTGATCCGTATGTCCGCGGATCGACGGGTCGAAGATCTTGATGGTGCGCGGGTCCTTGGGATTGCGCAGCACGTTGCTTTCGGCAATCAGCTTGAAGCCTGCCGCTTCCACTTCCTTCTTCACCACCGCTTCGTCGATGCGGTGCAGGGTGTTGGTGTCGCCGATGCCCGCCCCTTTCGGCGCCGAATGGTCGAGGACGACGTAGATGCCGCCCGGCTTGAGGGCGTCGTAGACCGCCTTGTTTATATCCGCCGTATCCGCCGGCGCGAAGAACGGATCCTTGAGGTCGTGATAGTTGCGCGAAGTCCAAACCACGTCGAGCCGTTCCGGCGCCGACAGCTTGTTGATCGATTCGTGGATCACGCTGACATTCTTGTAGTCGGCGGCGACCGCGTAAATCGCCGGCTGCTTGCCGTGCGAGAAATGGTCCAGTTCCGTCGGCTGGAAGGAATAAACCCAACCTGTCGGCCCGACGGCCTTGGCGAACAGGCGCGTGAAATATCCGGCGCCCGGAATCATATCCATCACATGCATGCCCGGCTTGATGCCGGCGAACGTCAGCATGGCCGCCGGTTTGCGCTCGGCGTCCGTCTTGGTGTCGGATGCGGGCCGCAGCGGATCGGCGACTGCGGCCTTGACATAGGAGGGTACCGGGGCGGCCGTGGCGCCCGAAATCAGCAGCACCGCCGCGGCTGCGGCGAGAACGCAAGGACGCGTCATGTTTCCTCTCCCTTTTGCGATTGTCTTCGATTATGGCACGGGGTGACGCCCCCTGCGAACGGCCCCGGAGACCGCTTCACATGAACTTGAACGACGGCGAGGTGCGTTCGTCGCTGCACGATATGGGCTTGATCGCAAACGATGAGTCTTGCGTCATCCAACCCCTGTCCGGCGGCGTTTCCTGCGATGTCTTCATGGTGGAAACGGCGCGCCGGCGCTTTTGCGTCAAGCGGGCCTTGCCCAAGCTGCGCGTGGCGGCGGACTGGCGCGCGCCGGCGGATCGCAGCCACGCCGAGGTCGCCTGGATGGAATTTGCCGCCGCTATCGAGCCCAAATGGGCGCCGCGGATTCTCGGCGAGGACCGCGCGCGCCATCTGTTCGCCATGCAGTTCTTCCCGCCGGACGACTATCCGGTATGGAAGTCGCTTCTGGCGGCGGGGCGGATCGATGCGGAATTCGCGGCGCTGGTCGGCGGCGCGATCGCGCGCATCCATGCCGCCACCGCCGGCCGCGAGGACATCGCCCGCGCCTTCGCCAACGGCGAACAATTCCACGCGTTGCGCGTCGATGCTTATCTTCTGCATACGGCGGCGGCACATCCCGATGTCGCCGAGATCGTCCGCGCGGCGGCGCAAGGCGTCGAGACCGCGCGCATCGCACTGATGCACGGCGACGTCAGCCCCAAGAACATTCTATGCGGACCTGACGGACCGGTGTTCTTGGATGCGGAGACCTGCTGCTACGGCGACCCGGCCTTCGATCTGGCCTTCTGTCTCAATCACCTTTTGTTGAAGGGCGTCTGGCGACCCGACCATGCGGCCGCTTATGCGGCGGCGTTCACGGCCTTGAAGGACGCCTATTTCGCGAAGGCGGATTGGGAGACGCCGGACGGCCTGGAACGGCGCACGGCCCGGCTTCTCTCGGCTTTTCTCCTGGCCCGCATCGACGGCAAATCTCCGGTCGAATACATCGCAAGCGTGCGCGACAAGGACTTCGTCAGGACACAGGCCAAAACATTCCTGCGCGGCAGCCTGTCCCTCGGCGAGATGCTCGCGCGCTGGACACAAGCGCTTCCGGCCCTTCAAATGCGCTGAGGGAAACGGGGGGCTTATGAGCATTTTCAGCCGGCGCAAATCCATCGACAGCATCACGAACAATCGTACCGACGAGCAACTCAAGCCGTCGCTGCATTGGCCGCATCTGGTGGCGCTCGGCGTCGGCGCCATCGTCGGCACCGGCATCTACACGTTGACCGGCATCGGCGCCGGCCTGGCGGGCCCGGCGGTGATTATCTCTTTCGCGATCGCGGGACTGGTCAGCGCCTGTGCAGCGCTAGCCTATGCCGAGATGGCAACGATGATGCCGGCGGCCGGCAGCGCCTATACCTACAGCTATGTGGCGATGGGCGAGCCGATCGCCTGGTTCGTCGGCTGGAGTCTGATCCTGGAATACACCGTGGTGTGCGCCGCGGTCTCCGTCGGCTGGTCGGCTTATGCCGCCGGCGTGATCACCTATTGGCACATTCCTCTGCCGGCGATGCTGCTCGCCGGTCCTTCGGCCGGAGGCCTGATCAACGTTCCGGCGATCGTGATCTCGCTGGCGGTGGCGGCGCTTCTCGCGGCCGGCACCCGCGAGAGCGCCACGGTGAACTTCTTCCTGGTGCTGGTGAAACTGTCGGCGCTGGCGGTGTTCATCGCGCTCACCCTGCCCGCTTTCGACGCGGCGCATTTCCACCCCTTCATGCCGTACGGCTGGTCCACATTGACCGCCGACGGCAGCAAGCTCGGCGTGCTGCCTGCCGCTTCGCTGATCTTCTTCGCCTTCTACGGATTCGACACCATCTCCACCGCCGCCGAGGAAGCGCACAATCCCGGCCGCGATCTCTCCATCGGCATCGTCGGTTCGATGGTGTTGTGCACGCTGATCTACATGGCCGTGGCTGCCGCAGCCATCGGGGCGTTGCCGGCGCACGAAATCTCCAAGAGCGCCGAACCGCTGGCTTTGATCTTGCGCACGCTGCATCATCCGTTCTGGGCCACCGTCGTCGCCGGCGCCGCCATCGTCGCGCTGCCGACCGTCGTCATGGTGTTCATGTACGGCCAGAGCCGCATCTTCTTCGTCATGGCGCGCGACCGGCTGCTGCCGGCAGGGTTGGCGAAAGTGAGCGCAAGAACCGGCACGCCCGTCGCGGTGACGATCTTCACCGGCGTCGTCGCGGCCGTCATTGCCGGCTGGGCGCCACTGAAACTGATCGCCGAACTCGCCAATGCCGGCACGCTCTGCGCTTTCGTTGCGGTGGCGCTGTCGATGATCCTGCTGCGCCTGCGCGATCCGAAGAGGCAGCGCGTCTTCTCCGTGCCGCTGTGGTGGCTGGTGGGACCGGCGGCGATCGCCGGGTGCCTCTACCTCTTCTGGAGCCTGCCGGGATTGACCCAGCACCTGTTCTTCATCTGGAACGGCGTCGGCATCCTCGTCTATCTCGGCTACGGCATGCGCAAGAGCCTGCTGGCGCGGGCGGGCTGAGAGCCTCTCTGATTGGGGTCGTTGAGGTCAAGCTGCTTCTGTCATTTTTTCCATGCGGCGCGCTGTTCGTTCCGTGGGTCACACGCTTCTCTTCGCGGTCGGCGCCTGGAGGATTTGTCCGGGCCGCCGCATGATGGGGTCAGGAA
>JAGWVX010000114.1 GCA_018970685.1 Alphaproteobacteria bacterium
CCTGGAAGTCTCGGCCATCGGGCTGGGCTGCATGGGCATGAGCTTTTCCTACGGCCCGCCGAAGGACAAGCAGAAGATGATTGCGCTTCTGCGGACGACGGTAGAACGCGGCGTCACGTTCTTCGATACGGCGGAAGTCTACGGTCCGTTCACGAACGAGGAACTTGTCGGCGAAGCGTTGTCGCCGCTGCGCAGGCAGGTCGTGATCGCGACCAAATTCGGTTTCGACATCACGTCGGACCCTAGGGGCATGACGGGCGGTCCCATGCTGGACAGCCGTCCAGACCACATCAAGCGGGTGGCCGAGGCTTCGCTCAAGCGGCTAAAAACCGACGTCATCGATCTCTTCTACCAGCATCGCGTCGATCCGAACGTTCCGATCGAAGACGTGGCCGGCGCCGTGAAGGACCTGATCCGGGAAGGCAAGGTCCGGCATTTCGGACTTTCCGAAGCCGGCGCGCAGACGATCCGCCGGGCGCACGCGGTGCAGCCCGTCGCGGCGCTGCAAAGCGAATATTCGCTGTGGTGGAAACGCCCGGAGGCGGAGATCATTCCGACGCTGGAAGAACTCGGCATCGGCTTCGTTCCATACAGCCCGCTCGGCAAGGGGTTTCTCACGGGCACAATCAATGAGAATACGACGTTCGACAGTTCCGATTTCCGCAATACGGTCCCGCGCTTCGCGCCGGAAGCCCGCAAAGCAAACCAAGCCATGGTCGATCTCCTCGGTCAGATCGCCGGGCGAAAAAAGGCGACGCCGGCCCAGATCGCGCTCGCCTGGCTGCTGTCCCGGAAGCCATGGATCGTTCCCATCCCGGGAACCACGAAACTGAACCGGCTGGAAGAGAACATCGGCGCGGCCGCACTCGAACTGACGCCCGACGATGTTCGCGAGATCGACGCCGCCGCGTCGAAGATCAAAGTGCAAGGCGACCGGTATCCCGAAAAGCTGGAGCAGATGACCTACCGCTAAAGCGGGACGGGTTTAGGCGTGTTCGAACAAACAAAACGCGTCGTCCCGGCCAAGCAACGCGAAGCGCTGCGCGAGCCGGGACCCATCAAGACAAAGGCGGGATTGGGATTTTTGCCCAACAATCCAAATCCGGTCCGCCCTCTCCGTGGGTCCCGGACAGCCTCGCTTCGCTCCACTTCCCGGATGGCAGGTTTGGTTCGAACGAAAATCATCGCGTTCAAAAGCGCCGAATGACAAAGACGGAAAGAAACCGCTCTAGCCCCGCAAACGATAGCCGACGAAGGCGAAGCACTTGCCGTCCGGGGACCAGGACGGGACATTGAGCGTGCCCTGCCCGCCGAACAGATTGGCGACGATGCACGGCGCGCCGCCCTCCGCCGGCATCAGGCGCAGCGTGACGTTCTTGTTTGGAGGATGATCGCGCACCGGAACATCGGCGCCGAAGGAGACGAAGACGATCCATTTGCCGTCGGGCGAAGGATGCGGGAACCAGTCGCGCGTGTCGTCCTCGAAGGTGACCTGCTCCTGCGCGCTGCCGTCGGCGTGCATGCGCCACAGCTTCATGTTCCCGCTGCGCATCGAGTTGAAATAGATATAGCGGCCGTCGCACGAATAATCCGGACCGTCATCGAGTCCCGCCGCCGCGGTCAACCGCTTCTCGGCGCCGCCTTCCGCCGGACATCTGTAGATGTTGAGATCACGGCTGCCCCCGCGCGCGGCGACGTAGGCGAGCGTCCGCCCGTCGGGCGACCAGCCGTGCCAATAAGACGGGCCTTCCGACGTGACGAGACGCGCTGCGCCGCCGCGGGCCGGAAGCACATGGATGCGCGATTTGCCGTCGGGACCGGATTTGTCGCTGACGGCTATCAGACGCCCGTCCGGCGACAGGCCGTGATCATTGTTGAGCCTGTCGAGCGATCCGGTGTCGAGACGCAACGGCTCGCCGCCATCGCGATCCAAGCGATAGAGCAAGCCTTCGCTGTTGATCAGGAAATGTTTGCCGTCGCGCGACCAGTTCGGCGCCTCGAAATGGCGAGCGGCGCGATGGACGACTTCCCGCGTACCGGCGTCGAGATGAAAAACCTCAAGCGTGCTTTCGATCTTCGGCGCGTCAGCCGCCATGTCTTTCTCCGTCACAGCGCGCGTCCGCGGACGCGCGATGAACCACCCGGCAACGGCCCCAAGACCATACCAGAACCATGGGCTTTGCCGTATGGCACCCGGAACGGCGGCGCCGGCCGCATGATCCACTGTTGCCCGTTTGCGTTGTCGCACACCTGTAATTTTGCTTATATATCAATATGTTCTGAAATAGCGCATCGCCAATGCGGCAAGTTGGATACTTGACTATCAAGTCACTTTCCGGCAAAGATGATAATGAGAATTCTTCGCAATTAAAACTGAGCTCCGTTTCATGTTTCTTGAAAACCCGCCGGTTGCCGCGCAAGCAAGTTCGCCTCTCGGCTGCGCCCAGCTGGGATTCCGCGGCCGCATTCACGCCATTCGGGTAACCGATGGAACGTCCGGGCTGACGCCGGAGGAACTGGAGAGCCGGCTGATAGAACTGGGTTTCGTCGAAGGCGCGGCGGTGGAAATTTTACACGAAGGCGCCATCGGGCGCGACCCCATCGCCGTCAGAGTCGACAGTGCGACCATCGCGCTGCGCCGACGCGAGGCCATGGCTATTTTTGTCGTCGAGTGAGTTGAACCCATGAGTGCTGCGGCCGAGGCCGGCGTCTGGCGCTTCGCCCTCGTCGGGACGCCGAACAGCGGCAAGACGGCGCTGTTCAACGCCCTCACCGGCAAGCGGCAGAAGGTGGCGAACTATCCCGGCGTCACCGTCGAGCGGAAAACCGGCACGATGCGCACGCCTTGCGGCCACGGCGTCGATATCGTGGACCTTCCCGGCACCTATTCGCTGCGCGCCCGCAGCCCGGACGAAGAGATCACCCGCGACGTCGTGCTCGGCCGGCTCGAGAGCGAGACGCCGCCCGATCTTCTGATGTGCGTCGCCGACGCCACCAATCTCAGACTCTCGCTGCGCCTGGTGCTCGAACTGAAACGCGTCGGCCGTCCGATGCTGCTGGTGCTCAACATGTTCGACATCGCGCGTCAGCGCGGCATCGAAATCGACACCGGAAAAATGTCGGCGGAGCTCGGCATCCCCGTGGTCACCGCCATCGCCGTGCGCCGCGGCGGCACCTGCGATCTGCTGACCCGGCTCGACGAACTGGCAAGCCGCAAGCTCGGAGAGCGGCAGGAAAACACCTGGCAGCCGCCGAGCAGCGCGGAACTGCGCGCCGCGCAACGCCGGGCCGACGCCATCTTCCGCGCCTCGGTGCACATGCCGTCCAAGCCGGATACGCTCACGACGCGGCTCGACGCCGTGCTGCTGCATCCCGTGGCGGGCCTCGTCATCCTGTTCGCCATTTTGTTCGTGATGTTCCAGGCGGTGTTCACCTGGGCGCAGCCGGCGATGGACCTTATCGAGGCGGGTTTCAACGCGCTCGGCGTGCTGGCCCACAATGTGCTGCCCGCCGGATTGCTGCAGAGCTTCGTCGAAAACGGCGTGATCTCCGGCGTCGGCACCGTCGTGCAGTTCCTGCCGCAGATCCTGATCTTGTTCCTGTTCATCCTGATCCTGGAAGACCTCGGCTACATGGCGCGCGCCGCCTTCCTGATGGACCGCATCATGGGCGGCGCAGGGCTGCACGGCCGCGCCTTCATTCCGCTTCTGTCGAGTTTCGCCTGCGCCATCCCGGGCATCATGGCGACGCGGGTGATCGACCACCGCCGCGACCGGCTGACCACCATCCTGGTGGCGCCGCTGATGACCTGTTCGGCGCGCATTCCCGTCTACACGCTGATCGTCGGCGCCTTCGTCCCGGCCAAGACGGTGTTCGGAGGGTTCAGCCTGCAGGGGCTGGTGATGTTCGGCCTCTATGCCGTGGGCATCATGAGCGCACTCGGCGTCTCGTTCCTGTTCAAGCAATTCTTCTGGCGCGACGGTCCCAGCCCGCCTTTCATGCTGGAGATGCCCGATTACAAGGTGCCGCAGCCGAAGAGTGTGCTGATCGGCCTGTGGACGCGCGCCAAGGCGTTCCTCACCCGCGCCGGCACGACCATCTTCTCTATGATGGTGGTGGTGTGGTTCGTGGCCTCGTTCCCGCGCGCACCGGCAGGCGCGTCGGGCCCCGCCATCGATTACAGCCTTGCCGCGTGGATCGGCCGGTTGATCCATCCCATCCTGGCGCCGATCGGATTCAACTGGCAGATCTCGGTGGCGCTGATCCCCGGCATGGCAGCGCGCGAAGTGGCGGTGGCGGCGCTCGGCACGGTCTATTCCATCTCCGGCGGCGACGATGCGGCGCCGCAGATCGGCCATGTGCTCGCGGGGCAATGGAGCCTGGCGACGGCGCTCGCCTTCCTCGCCTGGTACATCTTTGCGCCGCAATGCGCCTCGACGCTGGCGGTGATCCGCCGTGAAACCGGCAGCTGGAAATGGATGGCGGTGACCTTCGGCTATATGTTCGCGCTGGCCTACGTCGCGGCTTTCGCGACCTATCACATCGCCGTGACGCTGGGCGCAGGCTGAAGCCGAAAGGGTCTCTTCATCTCCTCCGCGCTTGCCATCCGCCGTGAACGGCGGAAACTCTCCGCGCGGCCGCCAAGGGAGAAACCATGAAGAACGCTTTGCTGGCAGGACTTGCTGCGGCGCTGTTGACGATGGCCTGCGCCTTCGCCGCGCCGATGCTCGAAACCAAAGTCGCCGACGGCGCGGTAGCCGGAAAGCCGGACGGCGCGGTTACCGCATTCCTCGGCATTCCCTTCGCCAAGCCGCCGGTCGGCGATCTGCGCTGGCGCGCGCCGGAGCCGAATGCGCCTTGGAGCGGCGTGCTGCAAGCCAAGCAATTCAGCGACAGCTGCGCGCAGACCATCGACCCCAAAGGCTACGGTCCCTGGACGGTGGAATATGGCCCGCAGAACCAGACCAGCGAGGACTGCCTCTATCTGAATGTCTGGACGCCGGCGCATGCCGCGGACGAGCATCTGCCGGTGATGGTGTGGATTTATGGCGGAGCCTTCAGCTACGGCTCGTCCGAGGTGCCGATCTATGACGCTGCCGCGCTGGCCGCCAAAGGTATCGTCGTCGTCAGCATGAACTATCGTCTGGGCGTGTTCGGATTCCTCGCCCATCCGGAACTGAGCGCAGAGTCGCCGCATCGCGTCTCCGGCAATTACGGCCTGCTCGACATCCTCGCCGCGCTGAAATGGGTGCATCAGAACGTTGCCGCGTTCGGCGGCGATCCGGACGCGGTCACCATCGCCGGACAATCGGCAGGCGCCGGCGCGGTGCTCGACCTGATCGCTTCGCCGCTGGCCAAGGGCCTGTTCGCGCGCGCCATTCCGCAAAGCGGCGCCGGCATCGCCTTCGAAACGCCGACCTTGGCGCAGGCCGAGAAGATGGGTACGGCGATCGCCGAGAAGAACGGCGCGACATCGCTGGCGGCATTGCGCGCCATGTCGACGGACCAGCTGCTGCATCTGAATCTGGACGTCCCCGGCAAGCCGAAATGGCTGACTTTCCTGCCCATCGCCGACGGTTGGTTTCTGCCCCATGCGCCGGACAAACTCCTCGCCGAGGGCCGCTACAACGACACACCCCTGATGACCGGCATGACGGCCGACGAAGGCAGCTTCGATGCGAAATACGGCAAGATGACGCCGCGGGAATGCAGAGCCTACATCGACCAGTCGATGGCGCCGATGGGGGCCGTCTTCCGCAAAACCTATCTCGGCAAGCGGGGCGCGAACTGCAATGCCGGCGTCAAGCAGCTTTATCGCGACCGCGGGCTGGCGGAGACTTACTTATGGACGCTGACGCGGCTGAAGACCGGCCGCGCGCCGATCTTCGTCTATTATTACGACCACAGCGAGCCCGGACCGATGTCCCGCCGTTACGGCGCCTTCCATTCGTCCGACATTCCGTATGTCTTCCAGACGCTGGACAAGTCGCCGAACCGGCGGTTCACGGCAAAGGACCGCGCGATTTCGAAGAAGGTTTCGGCCTATTGGGTGAATTTCATCAAGACCGGAAATCCGAACGGACCCGGCCTGGCGCATTGGCCAGCGGCGAACGCCAAGACCATGCCGGTGATGGAAACCGGCAACGTGTTCCGGCCGCGCCCCGCCCTGAGCAAGAAAAGGTTCGACCTGCTGCGAGACTTCGCGGCCAAGGGCGGGACAATTAGTTTGTTCTTCTGAGAAAACCTCAGGGTCTTTGCGGCCGGATTCAAAGGTTTGCGGTGGCGGCCCGGCGCCATCGTTGATTTGCCGCATTGAACGCCTACATATTTCGGGAACTGTAGGGCGCCGCGCGTAGAGGGGCCTGCGATGCGCAAACTTTGGAAATGGCTGCGCTGAGGCGCGTTCGTCTTCGCCCTCAGTGTCGATGCGTTCCTTTTCTACACGTCCGATCCCTTTAGCGCGCAAAGCTTCGAAGCCGCGGGATTGGCGTCGCTAATCATGTTTCTGGTCTTCGTGCGGCTGGCCAATCTGTTCCGCGGCGGCGCGCGCATCCGCGGCATCCTCGAGGACGGCGAAACGAAAGTGCACGAGACCTGCGTGCATTGGGTACGGCTGCTGGGCAATATCCGCAAGGACCGGACCGCCTACCGCTGGATCGGCATGCCGGTTTTGATCGGCCTCTTCGCCACGCTGTACCTGGCGCTATGGGGCGGCTGGCTGATCGGCGTGAAACTGGGCTTCGACGCCGCATGGTTCCATGCGTTTGGCAGCGTGTTCCGTCTGGCGCGGCACAACGGCGCCGTGCTGGGATTCTATATCCCGCTGATCTTCGCCATTCCCTTCGCCATCGCCCATGTTGCGGAGTGGAGCACCCACCGCTACGTCATCACGCCGCTGCGCATCATCATCCATTCCGGCATTTTCGATTACCACATGCACGGCATATTGCTGTCGCGGGTGGTCGATGCGCAGCAGGACTATACCTTCGTGCAGCAGATCCTGGGTTACGGCGACGTCGTCTTCCGCGAGACCTCGGGCGAGGCGGAAACGCTGGAATGCGTCTGGGGCCCGAAGAAATTCGCCAAGCTGGCGGTACGCTACAGCCACGCGCTCGAAGGCGTCGGCGAACGGGCCAAGGAAGACATAGAAGCGGGTTAGGCTTTTCCGGCCGGCGGTTTGCATATATGTCGTCGCATGAAGCGATAGACTTTTCGAGCCATGAAGATCGTCCAGGCTTTTACCTTCGAGGCGGCGCACAGCCTGCCCAACGTTCCGCCGGGCCACCGCTGCGCCCGGCTGCACGGCCACTCCTATCGCATAGAGCTGATGCTGGAAGGGCCGGTCGACGCCGGGACCGGTTTCGTGGTCGATTTCTTCGAGATCGAGAAAGCCTTTGCGCCAGTGCTCGCGCGGCTCGACCATTATTGCCTGAACGAGGTGGAAGGTCTGGAAAATCCGACGGCGGAGAATATCGCAGTGTGGATCTGGCAGAAGATCAAGCCGGCGCTGCCGCAGCTCTGCACCGTGATCGTTCACGAAACGAAGGACTGCCGGGCGGAGTACGACGGAAGTTAGCGCCGTTAAGCGAACGCATAAGCATCCATCCTAAGCGAACCGAAGGTCGCGCCGGCGTACAGGCGTTCTACCGCGCCGCCCGCGCCATAGGCGACGAACAGCGGCATAAGGTGCTCTTCCGTCGGATGCGCCTGCGCCGCATAGGGCGCCCGGCTACGATAGGCGACGAGCTCCGTATCGTCGCGCGCGACCAGCTTCTCGTCCATCCATTTCGAAAAAAGGCGCGACCAATCTGGTTCCGCGCCGCCGTTCCAATCGACCATGCGCAGATTGTGCACGAAACCGCCCGAACCCAGGATCAGCACGCCCTCCTCGCGCAACGGCGCCAGCGCACGGCCCAACGCGACGTGATGGGCCGCGCCGGCGGTGCTCTGCACCGAGAGCTGAAGCGTAGGAATATCCGCTCGCGGATACATCAACATTAGCGGCACCCAGGCGCCGTGATCGAGACCGCGCGCGGTATCGACGGACGCGCGCAAGCCGGCATTCGTCAACAGCGACACGGCGCGGCCGGCCAGCGGCGGCGCTCCCGGCGCGTTGTAACGCAGTTGATAAAGCAGCTTCGGGAAACCGTAGAAATCGCTGATCG
>JAGWVX010000115.1 GCA_018970685.1 Alphaproteobacteria bacterium
CAGCACAAGAATACGCGCAAGGATGCGGCCGGCGCCATCCTCTATGCGGCGGAGAAGGCGACCTGGATGGCGTTGCAGGCGATCCAGTGCCTGGGCGGGAACGGCTACATCAACGATTTCCCGACGGGCCGGCTGCTACGGGACGCCAAACTCTATGAGATTGGAGCAGGCACCAGCGAAATCCGCCGCTGGCTGATTGGGCGGGAGCTGTTCGAGGAAACTAGTTAGCTCAACAGCTCAATACGACGAATCTAATCGCCGATCTTCATGTTCGCCTTGATCAGATCGCCTTCGTAGATCACGCCGATCGGCTTGCGGTTACGCTTGTCCTTGAACACGGTGAATCCGCGGAACAGGCCTTCGGAGGTTTTTTTCAAGGCGGACGCAACGGTATCGCTATCGAAAATCTTCTCGTCGATCGACAGGCCGTTGATCTCGCGAAGATCGATGCTCTTTTCGCGCGGGGTGGCCAATACGTCGATGATGTATTTGACGATCAGCGTTTCGGCGCCCGGACCGACGAGGCGCATGCGTGCATAAGCTGCCGGTATATAGCCGATATATTCGTCGTGCTCGTTGACCAGCAGGATGTGAAGGAAGTTCTCGAAGTTCTTGAGCGCGCCGAACAGATTCTTGATCAAGACGGGGTTAAACACCGACTTGCCCGAGGATTTCTTGATCGTTACGAAGACGTCCTTCTTCGTGTAAGAGGACGGATTGCGGACAACGTCGAGCTCTTCGATGACGGAGTCGGGACGCAGCACGATACGCGCGCCGGAGGTCGGAAAATGTGCGAAATCGTCACGGCCGAGGTCGCTGATGCGCCTGGCGGCGATCTCCTTCTTCTTTTCCTGCTTGCCGAGGGCGCCGAAGGTCAGCAGCGTGATGGACGATCCAAAAACCACGACGGCCGCCGCCACCATGACCGAAGCTGGCGTCAGGGAAACCCCAGCGTAAGGCGCAGCCACATAGGCTCCGCCCAAGGCCAATCCCGCGCCGACCCCGGCCAAGGCAGCAATCAAGGCCTTATTCGTCATTTTCCGTACAGCCCGCCCGCCAATAGCCCTAATGCGGGATTAATGATAACCCAGGAGGGCGGTTTGGGCCACGGGCAAAGTGGTCACAGAATGCGGTCTGCGTTAAGCAAGAACCGGAATCTGCAAGGAAAAGAACGGCAAAAATGGCAGCAAACGACGTCGTGATTCTTTCGGCCGCTCGTACACCCATCGGGGGGCTTCAGGGTGATCTTGCCAGCCGCACTGCGCCGCAGCTCGGCGCTGCGGCGATTTCGGCCGCGGTGACTAGAGCCAGGGTCGAACCCGAAGCCGTTGGGGAAGCGATCATGGGATGCGTGCTTCCGGCAGGCGTCGGACAGGCGCCTGCGCGCCAAGCAGCGCGTCTGGCAGGGCTACCGGATCGCGTTTCCGCGACGACGGTCAACAAGGTATGTGGGTCCGGCATGAAAGCGATCATGATCGCAGCGGATCAGCTTGTGCTCGGGCGGACGGAGATCGCTGTGGCGGGCGGCATGGAGAGTATGTCGAACGCGCCGTATCTTCTGTCCAAGGCGCGCGGCGGTTACCGCCTCGGACACGGCGAGGTGAAGGACCATATGTTCCTCGACGGGTTGGAGGACGCCTACGAACATCGGCTGATGGGGACCTACGCCGAAGATGCTGCGCGGCATTATCAGTTCACGCGCGAGCAACAGGACGCTTATGCGGCGGAGTCGCTGATGCGGGCAAGGCGGGCACAATCGGGCGGTCTGTTCAACGATGAGATTGTGGCGGTTAAAGTCTCTATTCGGGGCGGCGAGGCGGAAATCAATCTCGACGAACAACCGCGCAAGGCCGACCCGGCGAAGATCCCGACGCTCAAGCCGGCTTTTTCGAAGGACGGTACGGTGACCGCGGCGAATTCGTCTTCGATCTCTGATGGCGCGGCGGCGCTGGTGCTGGCGCGCACTGATATCGCCGAGAAGCTGGGGCTGAAACCGCTAGCGCGCATCGTCGCCCAGGCGAGTTTTGCGCACGAGCCTCGCTGGTTCACAACGGCACCTGTGGACGCCGTCAAGAAAGTTCTGAAGCTGGCCGGCTGGAAAGCGGCGGAGGTCGATCTGTTCGAGATCAACGAGGCCTTCGCCAACGTGGCGATGATCGCAATGCGCGATCTGGCGTTGCCGCACGAGAAGGTGAACGTCAACGGTGGCGCCTGCGCGCTCGGCCATCCGATCGGCGCTTCTGGCGCGCGCATCATGGCGACGTTGCTGCCTGCGCTCAAACGGCGCGGGTTGAAGCGCGGGGTGGCCTCGCTATGCATCGGCGGCGGGGAGGCGACCGCGCTGGCGGTGGAATTGCTGTGAGCCCGCTCAAATCCGCGGTCACGCCTTCAAGCGCGACATTCAAGGCCCATGCCTTGGCGATGAGCGCGTTGGTCGACGATCTGAAGTTGCGCATGGCGGCGGCGGCGCAAGGCGGCGACGAACGCTCGCGCAAGCGCCACACCGAACGCGGCAAGCTGCTGCCGCGGGACCGCGTGGAACGGTTGCTCGATCTTGGCTCGCCGTTCTTGGAGTTATCGCCGCTAGCCGCCAACGGCATGTATGACGGCGACATCCACGGCGCGGCGATGATCACCGGCGTCGGCCGAGTGGAAGGGCGCGAATGCGTCATCGTTTGCAATGACGCGACGATCAAAGGCGGCACCTATTATCCTGTAACGGTGAAAAAGCACCTGCGGGCGCAGGAGATCGCGCGCGAGAACCGGCTGCCCTGCATCTATCTTGTAGATTCGGGTGGCGGCAACCTGCCGAACCAGGCAGATATTTTCCCAGACCGCGAGCATTTTGGACGCATCTTCTATAATCAGGCGACCATGAGTGCGGCAGGCATTCCGCAGATCGCCGCCGTAATGGGTTCGTGCACGGCAGGCGGCGCCTATGTGCCGGCAATGTCGGACGAGACCATTATCGTCAAAGGGCAGGGTACGATCTTTCTCGGTGGTCCGCCGCTGGTGAAAGCGGCAACGGGCGAGATCGTGACGGCCGAAGACCTTGGCGGCGCGGAGGTGCATGCCCGGCAATCGGGCGTTGCAGACCACTACGCCAACAGCGACACACACGCGTTGGCCATCGTGCGGCGCATCGTAGCGGGGCTGAACTATCGTAAGCAACCCGATACCCTGCTGGCCGCGCCGCGCCCGCCGGCGTTCGATCCGGCCGAGTTGATCGGTGTCGTGCCGCCATCGCTCGCTACGCAATACGACGTGCGCGAAGTCATTGCGCGGCTGGTCGACGGCTCCGAATTCGACGAGTTTAAAAAGCTCTATGGCACCACGCTAGTGACTGGTTTCGCGCAGTTGGAGGGCATGCCGGTCGGCATCGTGGCCAACAACGGCATTCTGTTCTCGGAATCGGCGCTGAAGGCGACGCATTTCATCGAACTATGTTGTCAGCGGCGAATCCCGCTGTTGTTCCTGCAGAACATCTCGGGGTTCATGGTCGGCAGAAAATACGAGGCCGGCGGCATCGCCAAGGACGGCGCCAAGATGGTGACGGCGGTGGCCTGCGCCCAGGTGCCTAAGATCACGCTGATCATCGGCGGTTCCTATGGCGCCGGAAATTACGGCATGTGCGGGCGGGCCTATGGGCCGCGCTTCCTCTTCGCATGGCCCAATTCGCGCATTTCGATCATGGGCGGCGAGCAAGCGGCGAGCGTGCTGGCCACCGTCAAGCGTGACGGCATGGAAGCGCGCGGTGAAAAATGGTCGGATGAGGAAGAGGCCGCGTTCAAGGTGCCGATCCGCGAGCAATACGAACGCGAAGGCAACCCGTATTACGCGACCGCGCGGCTATGGGACGACGGCATTATCGCTCCTGCCGACACGCGTCGTGTGCTGGGGCTGGCGTTGAGTGCTACGCTAAACGCGCCGGTACCGGAAACGAAATTCGGCATCTTCAGAACCTAAGGTTATTTGGTCTGCAATAAAAAACGGGCTAAGGACAGCCTAACCATTTGGCCCGGAATACGATGACCGATCTCGATCCCCACGCCCGAATCTATTTCACACCGCCGCCGTTCATGCGTGGGTTCGGCTGTGTGGGGTGCTTCGTCATGATTTTCGTGATCGGCGGTATCGTCGGCGTCTTATTATTTGGATGGAAGACGCTGCTCGGCTACTAACGGTTGTAGTTCACGATGATTTGCGGCCGCCAATTCCGTATTGTCGCGGCATTGCATTAATTTTCGGACAAAAATCATCCAGGATGCGTTGTATGGGTATCGCAGGATTAACCCTAGGGGGATGTCATGGACCAGCTGATTCATTATCTCAACGAAGCCTTGGATTTCTTTCGTAAGGGCTTCGCACACGTCAACGCCATTCTCGGCCTCATCATCGCGCTGTTCGCGGCCTTCCAACTCTCGAGTTGGAAAAAATTGTGGGAGATCGCGCTCGCAGCGACGCTTGTGCACATCGCGGCCTTGGTGTTGATCCCCGTAATCGATCACAGCGCGCCGCTCCGTCTGCCGCCGCTGATGGATCTCAGTTTCTGGCGCGACACACTCGCCGTCTATGTCGGTTACATCATCATCATCGCGGTGTTCTTCTTCATGCGAACGAGATTGCTTAAGGGCGGTGGTCATCATTAGAGCAGCGCGCCTAAGTTTTAGGCAGCGTTGGCGATGGAAGTTTGTGTGCGAATATCGTACAGTTCGCCGCCATTTCAGCAGATGGCGAGCGGGGGAGTATTATGGGATTTATTGCGAGTTTTCACACGTTTCTTAGAGAGTTTCTGCATCATCTCGATCAGTATCATCTGATCCAGGCGGCAGTCATCGCGCTATTCTTCGGCATGGCGACGGCGAGCATCATCGGCCTGTTCATCGTGCCCGCCGTTGCGGCATTGGTGTACATCGCGGCCGACACGCTGATCCCACCGCTGATGCATCATACCCCGATCATGATGCCGGCAATGAATATGGCACTGCTTCAAGAGGGTATCGCCCTCTACATCATCATGCTGGTGGCGATGGCGGTAGTCTTCACGATCAAAAAACTAATCTTGAATATCCGTGGCTAGGCGGCGCGGTTTCCCATTTCCGCCCGATAGAAGTCCCGAAAGAGAACCGCGATATGCGCGGCCCTCTCGGGCGGCATGATGCCGTCGAGGGCATAGCTGACGGCCGCGAAGATATCCGACGTGCGGGAGGCACTGGGTCTGAGGTGCTCGTAGCCCATACTCCAGGTGCCGAACAGCCGATCGCCTATTTCCTGCTCGACCAGCACACGGCAGCCGCCGTGCCGTTTGTCACAGACGATGCGCGCATAAGTTTCCGCAACGGCTGCTTTGGAACCCTCGAGAATCTGCAGGAAACCGCGGTCGATATGCAGCAGCAGACCGGATACGCCGTTTACGCGGTTGTTGCGCCGTGAGGCGTCGAGTACTTCGTTCATCTCGGCATGACTGATGGCCCATGAGGTTGTGCTGACGTAAACGTGTTGGAACATCAGATGTCCTCGGAAGGCGGGAGAAGGTCCCACAGGCGGTTTAAACGGCCGTAAAGAATTGCCCGCGTTTTTTTGGTTTATTCCAAACCTCGGTCGTGGCCTTATGATGCCAGGGCGCCGCGGTTGAAGGCGACGAACAGCGCTTCCGAGATTCCGGGAACAACGACGCAACTATAAAACAGCAGCTTTCGGAATGTTTCAAAAGATATTGATTGCCAACAGAGGCGAAATCGCCTGTCGGATTATGCGCACCGCACGCGCGATGGGAATCGGCACTGTAGCGGTGTATTCCGACGCCGACGCGGAAAGCGCACATGCCGCGGCGGCCGACGAAGCGGTGCGGATCGGTCCGCCGCCGGCCCGGGAAAGCTATCTGCGCGCCGACGCGATCCTGGAGGCTGCGAGGGCCACCGGCGCGGAAGCGATTCATCCGGGCTACGGCTTCCTGTCGGAGAACGCGGATTTCGCAGAAGCCTGCGCGGCGGCTGGCATCGTGTTTATCGGGCCGCCCCCGGGCGCCATCCGGGCCATGGGGCTGAAGGGCGACGCCAAAGCACTGATGGACAAAGCCGGCGTGCCGGTTGTGCCGGGCTACCACGGGGCGGACCAAATCGGGTTGAAGAGCGAGGCAGCCAAGATCGGTTATCCGGTTCTGATCAAGGCGGTAGCGGGCGGTGGCGGAAAAGGCATGCGGCGCGTCGACGTCGCCGAGGATTTCGAAGCGGCGCTGGAAAGCGCGCAGCGCGAGGCCAGAGGAGCCTTCGGCAGCGACCGCGTGCTGGTGGAGAAGTACGTTGCGCGGCCACGGCATATAGAAGTGCAGGTGTTTGCTGACAGGCACGGCAATGTCCTGCATCTGTTGGAGCGTGATTGTTCGCTGCAGCGTCGTCACCAGAAGGTCGTTGAGGAGGCGCCTGCGCCGGGAATGACGGCGGAGACGCGCAAGTGGATCGGCGCCATTGCGGTGACGGCGGCGCGGACGGTGGGCTACGTCGGCGCGGGAACCGTGGAATTTATCGCCGACGCGTCGCAGGGCCTGTGTCCCGATCGTATCTGGTTCATGGAAATGAACACACGCTTGCAGGTCGAGCATCCGGTGACTGAGGCGATCACGGGTATCGATCTGGTCGAGTGGCAGCTGCGTGTGGCGGCCGGCGAGGCTTTGTTCAAGCGCCAGAGCGATATCCGGCCGCGCGGACACGCCGTCGAGGTGCGGCTCTACGCAGAGGACCCGGCGAACGGCTTCCTGCCGTCCACCGGCACGCTGGAACGGCTGGCTCTACCAAGCGAGGTGCGAGTCGACGCCGGTGTGCGTGAGGGTGACGTGGTGACGGCATTCTATGATCCGATGATCGCCAAAGTAATCGCGCATGGTGAGACACGCGAAGGTGCGATGGCGAAACTGGGAGAGGCGTTGAGCAAGGTGGAGATCGCCGGTCTGCGGACTAACAACGCATTCCTCATCCGCACGCTGCGTCATCCAGATTTTGTTGCCGGCGACATCGACACTGGATTCATCACGCGCCATCTCGAAGAACTGGCACCGCAAACGCCGCCGCCGGACGAGGCGCTCGCTGCGGCAGCACAGTCCGTTGCCAAAGGAAACTTGGCGGACACGGACGACGATCCATGGAGTCGGGGGGATTCCTTCCGTTTGGCCGGTGCGTCGCGGCAGACGATGGATTTCGTCGTCGACGGCAAATATCGCAGCGTTACTATACCTTTACCGTCAACGGAATTCGGCGTGCATATTCTGAAACTCACCAACGGTGATCTCGCGGCAATGCACAAAGGCGAGACCTTCGTGCTCCATCTTCATGATCCGCTGCACGATATGGAAGCGGAAGGCGATCGCACCGACCGCGTCCTCGCGCCGATGCCCGGCAAGATCATCCAGGTCCAGGTTCAAGCGGGACAAAGCGTTCGCCGGGGGGATCCGCTTGTGATTCTAGAAGCTATGAAGATGGAACACACACTTTCCGCGCCGCGCGATACGACCGTCGAATCCGTCGATGCAGTCTTGGGCGATCAGATCGCCGAAGGCGCCGTGCTGGTGCGTTTCGCGGGAGAGGCGGCGTGACCGTGCATTTGATCAAACTTTGCGTCGGTGTCGACAGCATCGAAGAACTGGCCACATGGCAGAAAGGCCGCCTCAAAGAACTGAAGAAGAGGAAGCAGCCGCAGGTGCTGATGCATGTGACGCGCATGACGCCCAAGCGTATTGACGAACTGCTCGACGGCGGCTCTCTCTACTGGGTGATCAAGGGGCAAATCTCCGTGCGTCAGCGCCTCCTGGAGATCAAACCGGTGACCAAGAACGGCGTACCGCATTGCGGGCTGGTCTACGAGCCGAAATTGGTGGCCGTAGCGCGGCGCTCGCATCGCCCGTTTCAGGGTTGGCGTTACCTGAATCCAAAGGACGCGCCGCCCGACGCCCGCGATCTTAAAGGCGTGAACTTGCCGGAAAAGCTGAAGATCGAACTGGCGGAGCTGGGACTGCTCTAATCTCGAAGCAACTTTTCTAAAACTACAAATTTCAGGTCATCGCGGCGAGGTTCACCGAAACGGTTGTCGCCGTAAGGAAATGGCCGTGTTTCTCCCGTCAATTCATAGCCACGGCGGACGTACCAGGCGATTAGCGCATCGCGGATATTGA
>JAGWVX010000533.1 GCA_018970685.1 Alphaproteobacteria bacterium
GTGACACGCTAATCGAAGGCTTCAGCCACTTCGTCACCTCCATGACTGCTCCGATTGCTTCCGGCTGGAGCGAGGTCGCCGGGCGGGCCTCTCACCCGCTGGAAAGCGCCGCCTTGTCACGGCGCACGCCAACTCCGGTCATTCGAATGCTAATGATCTGGCGCCGTTTTCGACTTTCGGCGAATTAACGCGCCGCCCCACACAACCATGGATAATCTCCATCAAGTGATTTGGAGGTGCGCCAAATGAAAGCTTTCTTGAATTCCGTCTTGCTCTCGGCAGTGGTCGTATCGCTTTGCGCGACCGCGCATGGCGCAACTTACTATGGGCTCTACAAGGCGACGGTCGTAAACGCGGTCGATCCTCAAGCGCGCGGTCGGCTGTTGTTGCTTATCCCGAACGTCGATGCCAAAGCCCCCAAACGGGCGCAGCCTTGCGTTCCGTACAAAGCGAGCTGGCAGTCAGCCGCGCTTCCACCCGCTCATTCGACAGTCTGGGTCGAATTCGAACTCGGAGACAGTGAGAAACCGGTTTGGCTCGGATGGTTGCCTGGGACCGGTGAGCTTGCCGGAAAACCGCTTCAACCGGCAGGCACCAAGCAGTAGTCCAACCGGCACCACCTTCGCCCTAGCGCCTGCTGGGAACGTCGGTTGTTGGCGCGATCCCGCCGGCGAGTGAACGACCAGCGTTGAGCCGCTATCAGCCGTAACTTCCCGGCACGCCTGGTGCCGTACCGTACATGGGTTAAGGCGGGGTCTTTTGACCTACAAGACTTGCTCGATGCCGAGGCATTTTCTCGAAAAATTCAAGCATGACCTCGTTGGCGCTCAAATTCTGGGTTGTCCTGCCGACCATCGATACCGGAAAATACTGGTAGCCAAGAGGCCATGTGTGCCCCCCTCCCACAATTTCATAATAGACGACATCGGCGCCTTTTTCGCACCCGGCATAAACGCTTCGCGTCACGGACGTACCGTCCCGAACGAGGACGGGCAGGTTGTCCGTTATTGGCCGGGGGCTGCACCCGTTGCGCGCCGCCCAGTCGGCTATGGTTTGCCTATCGGAAAAGAGGCGCCCTTGCGTTGCGCCAATAAAGCGGCTCCAAAGACCGCCTTTTATTTCGCCGCCGTCGATCGGCCACCCCGGATCGGCCGTGCCATGGATTCCCAGCACGGCAACGAGCTTTGCCGGACGGCAAGGCTGAAGCGCCGAAAACTGGTTGCCTCCGGCGATGGCCGCAATCGCGGTGATCTTGTCGCTCATTTGGCACGCCAGGCGATGAACCATGGCCGCGCCGTTTGATATGCCAACCGCATAGATGCGGCCATCGTCGACGTTCACCACGGCGTGAAGATTGTTCAGCAGCGCCTTGAAATAGGCGATGTCGTCGACCCGATTTCTGCACGCCAGACCGCTGACACAGCTCCAGCCCTGCTCGCCGCCGCCCGCGTTCCATGTCCGCAGTTTACGGCCCAAGAATTCCCTCGCCGTTCCATTGGGATAGACGACGACGAACCCTTTCTTGTTGGCCATGCGCGCGAGGCACGACGGGCTCGTTTCGTCGCCGCCCGGACACGTCAGCCGGTCCATTTT
>JAGWVX010000116.1 GCA_018970685.1 Alphaproteobacteria bacterium
GGCGAGTCGTCGGGGAACGGCGCCAGATGCTGCGGCGCCGCCCAGGCCAGCGCGCTGCCGAGATAGCGCCCGCCGCTGCGCAGCGGCACCGGCACCAGATCGTCGACGCCGCTGGCCATGCGGTCGCCGGCGAAGCGGATCAGCAGCCCGCCGCCTTCGACGAATTTCGCCACGCGGTCGTAATCGGCGCCGGCGATCTTTCCGATATCGGCGACGATGAGCACCGAGACGCCGCGCGCCAACAATTCCGAGATGGTGCCCTGATGCAGGTCGGCGTAGGGCGACAGCGCGCGCTGCAGATAAAACAGTCCCGACAGCAGCGGCTCTTCGCTGCCGGTGTTGGTCGCGGCGACCAGTCCGACGGACCGCCGCGGCGCGCCGCGATCCAGCAGCCATGTCGCGCCCGCGTCGTCGACATTGTCGATTTCGACGCGCGCCGTCTCGTTGCGCATCTCCAAAGGCAAGCCAAGGCGGGCGGCGGCCCGGTTGCGCCCGTCGGCGAGATGGAAATGCGCCGTGCCGAGTATCTGTCCCTGGTCGCCATAGGCCGTGACGGCGCCGTTGCGCGCGCCGCCGGTGCCCGGGCGCAAGACGTCCAATTCGAAACCGTCCGCCGTGTTGACGATTCCGGTGACGGCCAGCGGACCTTTGCCCAGGCTGTCGGCATAAATCCGCAGCGGCCCGAGGCGCGACAATGTCTTCGCGGCCTCGCGGGCGTGGCCGTCGTCGATGCCGTCCGAGAGCCAGAGAATTTCCGGGCGCGCCTTGAAGGTCGTTTTCGACAGCGCGGCCAGCGCGGCGCTGCGGTCGGCGAGCCAGGGCCTCGGCTCCAGCGTGCGCACGGCGCGTTCGGCGCGTTCGGCGTCCAGCAGATTGGTGTCGGGTCTCGCCGCGGTTTGCACGATGGCGACGGCGCGGCGCTGCCCTGCGGCAAGACGCACCGCTTCCTCGGCCAGATTCTTATGCGCGCTCCAATTGGCCGCCGCCGTCCAGCCGTTGTCGACCAACAGCACCACCGGGCCGCTGCCGGGCAATTCGAGTTTCCGTCCAATCTGCGGCTCCGCCAGCGCCACGATCACCGCGGCCGCCGCGATCAGGCGAAGCAGCATCAGCCACCATGGCGTGCCGGCGGGCGTCTGTTCTTCGTCGCGCAATCCTAGCAGCAAGCGCAGCGGCGGGAACACCACGCGCTTGGGCAGGGGAGGCGTGACGCGCAGCAGGAACCAGATCGCCGGCAAAACGATCAGCGCCGCCAGAATCCACGGCGTGCCGAAGGTGATGTTTGCCAGCCAAGTCATACGCGATCAGTTCTGTATCCTGTGTCCGCCGCCGAGATCGGCGTACAGCGTCACCAGCGCGGTCTGCGGCGAACGGTCCGTGCGGTGCGCCATGTAATTCCAGCCGAGCCTGCGCGCCAGCAGCGCCACCGCTTCGCCATGCGCCTTGAAGCGCGCGCGGTAATCGGCGGCGATGCTTTCCGCCCGGCCGAGCGTGTGGGCGTCCGCGCCCTGTACGGATTCGAAGCGCGTACGTCCGGCATAGGGAAAGTCTTCTTCCGCCGGATCGATGATGTGCACCAGCCGTCCGCCCGCGTTCTGCCGCGTCAATCGGCGTATTGCAGCTTCGATGTCGGGGAGCGGCGCCAGGAAATCGCCGAACCAGACGAACTGCGCGTTGCGCGGCAGGGGACGGTCCGGCGGCACTGCGTCGTCGGCGGGATCGCGGCCGGTGAGCGCAAAGCCGATCCGCCGATAGGCCGCGCGGGAATTGGCGGGCGCTTCCCGTTCGCCGAACAATGCGATGCGCTCGCCGCCGCGCACCAGGAGCACGCCGAGCGCCAGGGCCAGCAGGCTGGCGCGGTCGATCTTGCGTTCGCCGCCGGACGAGAACCGCATCGACGGCGAACCGTCGCGCCACAGCCACACCGACTGCGCCGCCTCCCATTCGCGCTCGCGCACATAGAGATGTTCCGACTTGGCCGATTGCCGCCAGTCGATGGCGTTGGCCGGATCGCCGAAGCGGTAGTGATGGAACTGCCAGAAGCTCTGGCCGATGCCCGCTTTGCGCCGTCCGTGCATGCCGAGGCTGATGGCGGATGCCAGCCGCTCGGCGCGCACCAGCAGCGGCGGCAGGCTGGCGCCCAGCGCCTCGGCGGCATCCTGCAGCGACGGACGGAGCGGTTCGGGCATCAAAGAAGCGTCTGGCAAAGCCGGTCTATGACACGCATCACCGTCATGCCTTCCGCACGCGCGGCGAAATTGATCGCCATGCGGTGGCGCAGCACGGGCCCCGCCAGCGCCACGACATCGTCGGTGGACGGTGCCAGGCGGCCGTCGATCAAGGCGCGGGCGCGCGCCGCCAGCATGAAGGCTTGGCTGGCGCGGGGGCCGGGTCCCCAGGCGATGACGTCGCGCAGGTCCGGCGCGCCGTCGGCTTCGGGACGCGCGGCGCGCACCAGCCGCAAGATGGAGTCGACGACTTGCTCGCCGACCGGAATGCGCCGCACGATCGCCTGCGCCGCTACCAGCGCCTCCGGGCCGCAGACGCGCGCCGGCGCATGCTCGTCGCCGAAGGTGGTGGCCATCAGCATGTTCCGCTCGGCGTCTTTGTCGGGATAACCGATGTCGATCTGCAGCAGGAAGCGGTCGAGCTGCGCTTCGGGCAGCGGGTAGGTGCCTTCCTGCTCCAGCGGATTCTGCGTCGCCAGCACATGGAAGGGGTGCGGCAGGTCGTAGCGGGCTCCTGCCACGGTCACCTGCCGTTCCTGCATCGACTGCAGCAGCGCCGACTGCGTGCGCGGCGAGGCGCGGTTGATCTCGTCCGCCATCAAAAGCTGGGTGAAGACGGGGCCTTTGAGGAAACGGAAGGCGCGGTGGTGATCGCCGGATTCTTCCAGCACCTCCGAACCGATGATATCGGCCGGCATCAGATCGGGCGTGAACTGGATGCGCTTCCAGTCGAGGCCGAGCACCGTGCCCAGCGTCTCCACCAGCTTGGTCTTGGCCAGGCCGGGTACGCCGATCAGCAACCCGTGACCGCCCGCCAGCAGGGTGATCAGCGTCTGATCGATAACGTCTTTTTGGCCGAAGATGACGCGGCCGATGCCCTCGCGCACCTTGGCGAGAATCTGGGCTGCTTCTTCGGCATGTGCGACGGCTTGACCCTTCAATTCCTCGCTGATCGTGTCGTTCATTAACCTATGCTATCCAGGTTGCAGGCGGTGCGCGGCCCCGCCTAATCTTTGGGCCGAAAGCGCGTTGGCCGGACCGTACAGCGCTCCGGCAGGCGCAACAAGGAGAAGCGGGTTCGGTCTCGATGGCGCCCGCTTTTGCGACTCGATGACGGGCGATTTACCCCTTGGATTGGCAAGTCTTCAACGCGAGGCGGCGAAAGGGCGGGGCCTGCCGCCGGTCGAGAACTGGCATCCGGCGCATTGCGGCGACATCGACATCCGCATCGCGGCCGACGGCACTTGGTTTCACCTGGGCACGCCGATCGGCCGCATAGAGTTGGTGCGCCTGTTTTCCACCATCTTGCGCAAGGATGACGACGGCTTTCATCTGGTGACGCCCGGCGAGAAGCTGCGCATCAAGGTCGACGATGCGCCCTTCGTGGCGGTGCTGATGCAGGCCGAGGGCGAGGGCGCCGGTCAGCGTCTGATCTTCACCACCAATGTCGGCGACGAAACCGCTGCGGGGCCGCTTCATCCCATCCGCGTGGAAACCGATCCGGTCACCCAGGCGCCCGCGCCGTATCTGCATGTCCGCGGCGGGCTCGAGGCCAAGATCGCGCGTTCCGTCTTCTACCAGCTCGCCGATCTTGCCGTGCCCGGCGACGGCGCGCGCAGCGACGTGCTCGGTGTCTGGAGCGGCGGCGCCTTTTTTCCCTTGGGCCGGTCCGCATGACGCTCGCGGCGTTTCTTTCCGCCGGCGGCATCGACGCGCTGCGCGCGTGCTTGCGGACGGAGGCGCCGGTGCTGCCGCTGGCGCCGACGCGCGGCGATTACGATCTCAATCCCACGGCGCGATCGCTGGCGCCGCGCACGCTGGTCCCGGCGGCGGTGTTGCTGCCCATTGTCGCCCGCGCCGAGCCGACCCTTCTGCTCACCCTGCGCAGCGAGGAATTGCCGCACCATGCCGGCCAGATCAGCTTCCCCGGCGGACGCGTGCAGGACGGCGACGTCACCCTCGCCGCCGCCGCCTTGCGCGAAATGGAGGAGGAAACCGGCGTCACGGCCGATTTCGTGTCGGTCGCCGGGTTTCTCGACGTCTACGAGACGGGCACCGGCTACGCCATTCTGCCGGTGGTCGGCCTTTTGCGCGAAGGCTTTTCGCTGAAGCCTGACGTCCGGGAAGTCGCGCGCGTCTTCGAAGTGCCGCTCGCCTTTCTGCTGGACCCGGCAAATCGTCAAGAAGATGTGCTGAAATGGAAAGGCGGCATGCGACGCGTTTACGCCTTCCAGTACGAAACGCACTATATTTGGGGCGCGACGGCGGCGATGCTGGTGAATTTCGCGGAAAGGCTTCATGACGCGTCTTGAGCCCCAGTCCTGGATGAGCGCTCCCGAGACGCGCAAGCTGATGGATGCGCTCGGCGAGGCGCGTTTCGTCGGCGGGGCCGTGCGCAACGCGCTGCTGGGCAGGCCGGTCGCCGATGTCGATGTTGCCACGCCGCTGACTCCCGGCGAGGTGCAGCGGAAGTTGACGGCGGCCGGCATCGCCGTGGTGCCGACGGGCATCGATCACGGCACCGTCACCGTCGTGGTGGACGGCAAGCCTTTCGAAGTCACCACCTTGCGCCGCGATGTCGAAACGGACGGGCGGCATGCGGTCGTGGCGTTCACCGGCGATTGGGCCGAGGACGCCAGGCGCCGCGACTTCACCATGAACGCGCTTTACGCCGATTCTTCCGGCGAAGTGTTCGATCATGTCGGCGGCGTCGAGGATTTGAAGACGGGCCGCGTGCGCTTCGTCGGCGATGCCGTGACGCGCATCCGCGAGGATTATCTGCGCATCCTGCGCCTTTTCCGATTCCACGCCTGGTACGGCAAGGGCGAGATCGACGCGGCGGCGCTGCGCGCGGCGGCGGCGGAGAAGTCGGGCATCGCCAAGCTCTCCGGCGAACGCGTCGCCAAGGAAATGCTGCGCCTCTTGGAAGCGGAGAAGCCCGCGCCGGTGCTGCGCCTGATGGCGTCGTCGGGCATCCTCGGCGAGGTGCTTCCGGACCGCTTGCAGATCGCGCGCCTGGAAAGTCTCGCCGGGATCGACGCGGCGAATTTCTTCGCGCCGGACGCGCTACTGCGGTTGGCGGCGCTGCTGCCGCACGACGTCAAGACCGCCGCGCTGGTCGGCGAGCGCTGGAAGCTGTCGAACGCGGCCCGCGCGCGCCTTGAGGATGCCGCCGGTTCGAGCGAGAAGATCGTCGCCTATCTTTCCATCCGCGAAGTGCGCAAACTGCTTTACCGGTTGGGCATGCAGCCGTTTAAAGACCGCTTGTTCCTGAATTGGGCGGACGATCCGAAGGCCGGCATGCAATGGCGGGCGCTGCTGGCGATGGCCGACGCTTGGACCCGGCCGGTCTTTCCGCTGACCGGCCGCGATGTGATGCGGGCCGGCGTGCCCGAAGGTCCGCTGGTGGGGCGCGTGCTGGGCGAAGTGGAAGAGTGGTGGGTCGATAGCGATTTCACCGACGACGAATTTTCCCTGGCGGAGCGGCTGAAAGCCGTCGTGCAGGCCGTGGTGTATTGATGCATTTCGAGCTTCTGGATTCCTTTTCCATTCCCGCCGATCCGGTCAAGGCGAACGAGGACGCATTCGCCGCGGAGCGCGAAGCCGCCGTGGTGCTCGACGGCGCCACCTGGGTCGGCGACGAAATGCTGCTGCCCGGGCCGAGCGACGCGGCTTGGATCGCGCATTTCGGGGCGCGCCGGCTGATGGCGCATATGCGCGACGGCGGCGGCGCGAAGAATGCGCTCCGTCACGCGCTCGCCGATGCGGAAAAATCCTATGCGGGCCTGCGCCGCCGTCCGCCCAAGGAAACCTTCGAGATCCCCTTCGCTTCGATGATGCTGGCGGCGCCGGACGAACGCGGCTTCGAGGCGTTGTGGTTCGGCGATTGCGCGGCGCTGGTCCGCCGTCCGGGCGAAGCGGTGCAGGTCGTGGGCGAAGCCTTCGACAAGCGCGCCACCGAAGCGCGCCGGGTCAAGATGCTGGCCGTGGCCAAGGGCATTGCGCCCGCGGCCGGGTCGTCTCGCGCCGAATATCTGCCGCATCTGCGCGCCTCGCGGAACAAAGTGAACAGCGGCAGCGACTGGCTGTTTTCGCCCGATGTGCGCGCCGCCGATCATGTCTCGGAACAGCATGTCGAGGCGACCGCCGGCGCGCTTCTGCTGCTATCGACCGACGGCTTCCTGGCGCTCGCCAGCGACTATGATGCTTACGATGCCGACGGCCTGCTGCGCGCCGTGGAGGAGAAAGGCCTGAAGGCGCTGGGCGAAGAACTGCGCGCCCTCGAAGCGGGCGATGCCGAAGGCCGCCGCTTCCCGCGCCTCAAGAAAAGCGATGACGCGACGGCGGTGTTTCTGCGGCTGGGTTAAGGCGGAGCGGCGTTGTTCCGCGGCCGCGGCTGCGTGCCCGGGTCCCGTGCCCGTCGAACCGGCGGCGCAAGCGGTGCGCCAGTCTTGGCGCGACAAACTCCGCCCCAACCATGAACCGCAGCAGCGGCCCGAACGAGGTCATGGTCGTCATGCCGATCGCGTAAAGATCGGGCACGGCGGTTTCGAAGCGGGATGAAACGGCGGGGCTGCGTCCGTCCGGCGAGATTTGTTTGCGGATGGCATCGGACAGGAACCGCAGCCGCGTCGTGTCGACCCGATAGCCGGTCGCCGCGATCACGTGATCGCAGACGAGCGTCTTGCGTTCGCCCGAGGCGGTTTTGAGTTGCAGCATCGGGCGCCCGTCGGCGAGGCCGGCGCTTTCGACGGCGGCGCCCAGGCTTCTCTGAATCGCGCCCTCCACCTTATCGCGCATGAACCAGCCGCCCGCCGCATGCATATGGCTGCGCAGCGCGCGCGCCCGCAGATGGGCCGGCAGGAAGTGGACCGCGAGCGGCGCGACGGTGCAGAAATAGGATTTCCAGCCCTGCCCGATGGTCGACGGCGGATTCCTAAGTTGATAGCTGATTTTGTGTGCGTCGGGGCTCGGCGCGATGTTGTATTCGATTTGGCTTGCCCGCGTGACGATGTGCGGCTTCGCGCCGGCTTGGTGCAGTTCCCAAGCCAGGTCGATGGCCGATGAGCCCGCACCCACGATCGCCACATCCTGTCCCTTAAAGCGTTCGACGGTGCTGTGGTCGTAGCTGTGCGAGACCGCGCCCGGCGGCAGAGCGGACAGCTCCTCGGGAACGTAAGAAAAATGGCTCACGCCGGTCGCCGCCACCACGGTGCGGGCCGTGAAGTTTTCTCCGCTCTCCAGCGTCACCGTGAAGCCGTCCTGATGGTGTTCGACCGACGTCACGAGCACCTCTTCCAGATTGGGGGCGTGGCGCGCGCGGAACCAGTCGCCATAGCCCACAAAGGTGTCGAGAGAGATCGGCAGGGCCCGGTCGGCATAGGCGATGCCGCGCAGCGCGCAATACGCCTTGAGGGTAGACCCTTTTCCCGGCGCGGAGAGGTTGGAGGCGAAGCCCTCCGACTTCAGATACATGCCCTTGGGCATATGCGCGCGCCAGGTGTCCATCGGCTTGCCGAAGATGCGGAAATTGACGCCGCTGGCGCGCAGATGCGCCGCCAGGGAAAGCCCGTACGGCCCCGCGCCGATGATCGCGACATCGCAGGAGTTTTTCATTTTGATCTCCGTATTCGGGAATGGTGTGTTTCAAAACGCGACAGCAGGCGGTATCCGGCGTCCGCACATCGGAATTATTCGAGATTCGTGCCAGGCACGGTTTTTGCGGAAAGGAACCCAGGCTGCCGGAGGTTCCGAGGTGAAAACCAAGATTTTGCTCGCTGCGACGGTCGATTGGCCTTCGGTGGCGCGTTACGCCGGCGGCTTTGCAGCGTCCGGCTGTTCGGTGGAGGCGTTCACGCCGAAGGGCGCCCCGGCCTGCATCAGCCGTTATGTCGATGCGTGTCACGCC
>JAGWVX010000534.1 GCA_018970685.1 Alphaproteobacteria bacterium
GCAGCGCCGCGCGACATCCATGCTCGGCTCGGCTACCTGCCGGATTTCTATGGGCTCTATGACGCGCTGAGTGTCAGACACGTTCTCATTTACGCTGCACGATCGCATGGCATCGCCCCCGCGCTTGCGGGGGCCGCTGTCGAAAAGGCCGCCCAACGGGTTGGACTTCTGAACCGGATGGAGAGCAAGGCCGGCGAGCTCTCGCGCGGCCTGCGCCAGCGCCTCGCCATTGCCCAGGCCATCGTCCACGAGCCGCGTGTGCTGCTTCTCGACGAGCCGGCGGCCGGCCTTGACCCGCAGGCTCGGCGCGATCTTTCCGTCCTGCTCCTGGCGCTCAAGGACGCCGGCATGACGCTGATCGTCTCCTCCCACATTCTGGCGGAGCTTGAAGATTACTGCTCCGAGATGATCATCATCGAAGACGGCCTCATCGTCGGCGGCAAGGCGGTCAAGGTGCGCGACGTGGAGCGCCCGCGCTATATGCTGGAGATCGCCACCGCCCGCAGCGATCTGCGCGACTTTCTCGCCAGCCGGGCGGGGCTCGACGTGATAGAGGCCGACGATCACCACGCCCTCATCACCCACACGAAGAACGCGGCGGCGCGCGCGAAGCTGATCCGCGATCTTCTGACGGCGGGCTTCGAAGTGTCGAGCTTCGGCGAATCGACCAAGGCATTGGAAGAGGCCTACTTCAAACAAGTGGGGCACGGGCGATGAACGCGGAATTCCAACGCAACCTGTGGCTGGAACTGACGCCGCGCCGGATGTTCGTGATGACTGTCGTGTTGGCGCTGATCTTCTTTGCCGCGGCGCTGACGGATGGCACGGTGAGCGGTCCGGGCGCGGTCGCGCGCTGGCTCTATTACGCGATCGTCGTCATCTGGGGCACCCGCAACGCGGCACTCGGCGTCGTCGGCGAAATCCGCGACCGCACCTGGGATGGTCAGCGCCTGTCGGCGCTCGGCGCCGACGCCATGGCGCTCGGCAAACTGTTCGGTTCGACGAGCTACAATTGGTTCGGCGGCGCCATCTGCCTCGTCGTGATAATGGCTGATCTTCTGGGCAGCCGCGGGCCGTTCGTCGCGCTGATCGACCTTGTCTATTACCTCGCCATCGGCGTGATCGGGCAGGCGGCCGCGTTGCTCGCCAGCCTGCTTGCCGCCAGACGGCGACAACTCCATTCGCGTTTCGACGTCTTCGTCTATCAGGCAGTAGGTATCTTCGCCGCCGTGGCCGTCTATCTCGTCTGGGCTGTTGCCGATCCGTCTTCGTCCATCTTTGCCGGGAAGGCGGCGACCAATTACATCGTCTGGTGGGGCGCGGACCTTCCCGCGCGCGGGTTCCTGCTGTTGTCGCTGGCGATCTTCACTGCCTGGATGCTGACAGGCTGCTACCGGCAGATGCGGCTCGAACTGATGATGCGCAACGGCCCGTTCGTCTGGTTGGGTTTCTTGCTGTTCGCCGCCGTCTATGTCGCGGGCTTCGATGCCTGGCTGTCAAGCAATCATACGCTGATGCACCTCGATGCGGCGGCGCGCCGGCTGCTGCTGGCCGGCACGACGCTGGCGCTTCTCGCTTATCTGATGG
>JAGWVX010000117.1 GCA_018970685.1 Alphaproteobacteria bacterium
ACGCGTGCGATCACGTCCTTCAGCACCGGGAAATGCGTGCAGCCCAGCACCAGCGCGCGCGGCTTCGGCATGGTCGCCATCAGCGGGTCGAGATAGCGATGCGCCACGGCTTCCGCGATCGGCCCGTCGATCAAGCCTTCTTCGGCCATCGGCACGAACAGCGGGCAGGCCTGCTGCACCACCGGCGCCTGGCCGTGCGCCTGGATGGCGCGCACATAGGCGCCGCCCTTCACCGTGCCTTCGGTGGCGATCACCGCAATCGGTCCATCGGGTGCGGCTTTCAGCGCCGCCTGTGCGCCCGGCACGATCACGCCGATCGCCGGCAGCGGCGCGAGCGCCTCCTGCAGCGCCGGCAGCGACACCGACGCGGTGTTGCACGCCACCACCAGCAGCTTCACGCCGCGCGCCGTCAGCGCTTGCGCCGCCTGCAGGGCGTAGCGGCGCACCGTGTCCGCGCTCTTGGTGCCGTATGGCAAACGCGCGGTGTCGCCCAGGTATAAGAAGTGTTCGTCGGGCAGCCGCGCCGCCAGCGCCCGCATGACCGTGAGTCCGCCCATGCCGGAGTCGAAGATGCCGATCGGCGCGTCGCTCATGCCGGCGGGTTCGCGAAATAGGCGTCCAGCAGCGCCGCGTAGATATCGGTGAGCTTCTCGATGTCGGCGACCGGCACGCACTCGTCGGTCTTGTGCATGGTGGCGCCCGGCAATCCGAGTTCCACCACCGGACAATGGTCCTTGATGAAGCGGGCGTCCGAGGTGCCGCCGCTGGTCGAGAACTCCGGCCGCCGCCCGGTAACGTTCTCCACCGTCTTGGCGACCAGATCGGTAAAGGCGCCCGGCGTGGTGAGGAACGCCACGCCGCTGATACCCGACTTCAAGGCGATCTCGCAGCCGCTCTGCTTGGCGACGGCCGCGGCCTCGCCGTTGAGGAACGCCATCAGCGTCTCCGGCGTATGCAGGTCGTTGAAGCGGATATTGAAGGTGGCGCGCGCCTCCGCCGGGATGACGTTGCTGGCCGGGTTGCCGACATCGACGGTGGTGAAGGCCAGCGTGGAAGGATCGAAATGCCCGGTGCCTTCGTCGAGCGGGTGGTTCGCCAGCCTGGCGACCAGCGCCGCCAGCGCCGGGATCGGATTGTTGGCCCGCTGCGGGTAGGCGACATGGCCCTGCACGCCCTTCACCGTGACGCGCACCGTCATCGAACCGCGCCGCCCGATCTTCAAGGTGTCGCCCGTCGCCGCCGCAGAGGTCGGCTCGCCGACGATGCAGTGGTCGGCGTGCTCGCCCTTGTCCTTCATCCAGTCGAGGATCTTCCGCGTGCCGTTGATCGCATCGCCTTCCTCGTCGCCGGTGATGATGAGCCCGATCGAGCCTTTGAGTTCGCCCTTCGCTATGTGCCGTGTGACGGCGGCGGCAAAAGCGGCGATGGCGGTCTTCATGTCGGCAGCGCCGCGGCCGTACAGCACGCCGTCGCGGATCTCGGCGGCGAAGGGATCGCTGCGCCAGCCCTCGCCCGACGGCACGACATCGGTGTGGCCGGCAAAGCAGAACAGCGGCGCGTGTGTTCCTATTCGGGCGTAAAGATTCTCGATCGGTGCATTGTCGGGTTCGCGGAACGTCAGGCGATGGCACGCAAAACCCAGCGGCTTCAAGGCGTCTTCCAGCACGCCAAGTGCGCCGGCGTCGGCGGGCGTAACGGAAGGGCAGCGCATCAACGCCTGTGCGAGCGGGACCGGATCGAGCATGGTCATGGTCCGGGGTTTAGGACGCGGCTAGGCTAGGGTCAATCAACAGCCAAAGGGAGGCATCATGGCAGGGCGTTTGGAAGGCAAAGTGGCGGTAATCACCGGCGCGGCCAGCGGCATCGGGCGCGGCGCCGTCGATCTGTTCGTCGCCGAGGGCGCGCGCGTCATCGCCGCCGACATCCAGGACGACAAAGGTGCACGGATCGAGGAGGACCACAAGGGCCGTGCCGTCTACATCCATTGCGACGTGACGAAGGAGGGTGACATCGCCGCTGCTGTCGCCGCCGCGCAACGGCACTTCGGCCGCCTGGATTGTCTGTTCAACAATGCCGGCGCTGGCGGTGCGCGCGAAACCTCCGACGGTATCTCGGCGGAAAGCTTCGACGCCGTCATGCATCTGCATGTGCGCGCCGCAATGTTCGGTGTGAAATACGCGGTGCCGGCGATGAAGGCGCAGGGGGGCGGTTCGATCATCTCGACCGCCTCGGTCGCCGGGTTGCGCACCGGCTTCGGGCCGTTTCTTTATTCCGTCGCCAAGGCCGCAATCGTTCATATGACTCGCTTCGCGGCCACGGAACTCGGACCTTACAACATCCGCGTCAATTGCCTCTGTCCGGGTTTGATCGCGACCTCGATCTTCGGCGCCGGCCTCGGACTGCCGCGCCAGGTCGCCGACGCCTCCGTCGATGCCATCGCCGAGGGCGCGAAGACTGCGCAGTTCATTCCGCGCGGCGGCCTTCCGAAGGACATCGCTGAGGCGGCGCTCTACCTCGCGAGCGACGGCTCCTCTTTCGTTACGGGTCATGCGCTGGTGGTCGATGGTGGATTGACGCTCGGACCATCGGTAACGTCGCAGATGATGGCGTTTGCACCCATCGTCCAGGCGCTCGGTCTCGACATGGCGGCGTTGCAGTCGCTGACAGAGAAAAAGGACTAATCGCGCAGCAGATCGTTGATGGAGGTTTTAGACCGCGTCTTCTCGTCCACGCGTTTGACGATCACGGCGCAATAGAGGGACGGTTTGCCGTCGCCGCCGCCCATCGTGCCGGAGACCACGACGGAATAGGGCGGCACGCGCCCGTAAAGCACCTCGCCGCTGGCGCGGTCGATGATCTTGGTCGATTGACCGAGATAAACGCCCATGGACAGCACCGAACCTTCGCCGACGATCACGCCTTCGGCAACTTCGGCACGCGCACCGATGAAGCAGTTGTCCTCGACGATCACCGGTCCGGCCTGCACCGGTTCCAGAACGCCGCCAATGCCGGCGCCGCCCGAGATATGGCAGTTCTTTCCGATCTGGGCGCAGGAACCGATGGTCGCCCAGGTGTCGACCATCGTGCCTTCGTCGACATAGGCGCCGAGATTGACGAAGGACGGCATCAGCACGACGCCTTTGGCGATAAAGGCGGTGCGGCGCACCACGGCGCCCGGCACGGCGCGAAAGCCGGCGGCGCGGAAGCGCGCGTCGTCCCAGCCGGCAAATTTAGAGTCAACCTTATCCCACCAACAGGCGCCGCCGGGCGCACCGTCGATGCGCTTCATGTCGGTCAGCCGGAACGATAGTAGCACCGCCTTCTTCAGCCATTGGTTCACATGCCAGCCGTCTGCGTTTTTTTCCGCCACGCGCCAGCGTCCGGCGTCCAGCCCTTCGAGGGCCGCGTCGACGGCGTCGCGCACCTCGGCTTTGGTGGCAACACCGAGCGCGTCGCGCGATTGCCAAGCGGAATCGATGATGCGGGCAAGTTCGTTCGTCATGTCGGATTCTGGCCGGTTTCAGATCCGGATGGCATGAAGGAATTCGGCGAGATCGTCAATCTCGTGATGGATATGCCGGCGGGCGATCAGAGGATATTCCGGACCCTGCTGCGACCACTGCGATCCGTTGTTGATCCACACGGTCGTCATGCCCATGGCATAAGCCGGCATCAGATTGCGCGCCATGTCCTCGAACATGGCGGCGCCTTTGGGGTCGAAATCGCCGGCCGTAACGACCCGGTGATAGGCTTCGGTCTGCGGCTTCGGTGTGAAGCCGAGGGCTCGGATATCCCATATCTTATCGACGGCTTCGGCCAGTCCCAATCGGTCGAGCACGCGCTTGGCATGATGACGGCAGCCGTTGGTGAAGACGAAGCGCCGTCCGGGCAGCCGGTCGATGGCCGTGATGAGGGTTTCGTCGGGCGTGATTGCCGACAGATCGATGTCGTGCACATAAGCGAGAAAGGCTTCCGGATCGACGCCGTTGAGGCGGATCAGCCCGCTGAGGGTCGAGCCGTATTCGCGATAGTAGCTGTGCTGAAGCCGCCAAGCTTCTTCGGCCGACATCGCCAGATGGCGGGTAATGTAATCCGTCATCCGTTCGTCGATCTGCGCGAACAGATTGCTGTCGGCGGGATACAGCGTGTTGTCGAGGTCGAAGAGCCACGTGTGCACATGGCGGAAATCCGGCTTCGGCACGTCTGAATCCGGCGTATCTAAGGGCAGCATGAACGGACCATGATGAGAATGTGGTTTTTGGACGGAACCGGGTTAAGCATTCTTAGCCAACGATCTTGATCATGCGTTAAGGACTGACGTCGCACAATTACCGCGTGTGGAAACCAAAGCCGCGCCTATGAAGGAGCTTCAGCAAAGGCTCGCGCAGGCGGCGCATGCGCAGCTGTCGCGCGACGAGGTCCTTGCGATACTGGAAGAGCGCACGCAGGCCGCTCAGCACGAGCTCGCGCGCCAAATTGACGCGGGCGACGATGTTCTGAGTTACCTGGCGGCGCATGGCGGCACTGCAACTCGGCGCGCCGTGGCGGCCAATTTCGCCGCGCCGGTCCACGTCAATCAATTGCTCAGTGAAGACGAAGACGACGACGTGCGGGCGGAACTGGCGCGCAAGATCGCGCGGCTGATGCCCGATCTTTCGCGCGAAGAGGCGCGGCAGCTGCGCGCCATAACGATCGAGATGCTGGAGAAGCTGGCGCAGGATCAGGCGCCGCGCGTGCGCGCCATTCTTGCCGACGAGATCAAGCATCTGGACTGCATTCCGAAGAGCGTCGTCGACAGACTCGCGCGCGACATCGAGGAGGTCGTGGCGGCGCCGATCCTGGAGTATTCGCCGCTTCTGTCGGACGCCGACCTGATCGAGATCATCGCCGGCGCCAAGGCGGAGCACGTGCTCGCCGCCGTCGCGCGGCGCCAACCTCTGAACCATGCGGTCAGCGATGCCATTGTCGCATCGCTGGACATCTCGGCAGTCGCCGCGCTGCTCGCCAATTCGCAGGCCGCGATCCGCGAGCAGACGCTCGACAAACTCGTAGAGAGCGCCGAACGCGTAGAGGATTTGCATGTGCCGCTGACGCTGCGAACCGATCTTTCGGCGCGCACCATTCGCCGACTGGCCTCGTTCGTTGGGACGGCGCTGCTGGAAAACCTGATGGCGCGCGGCGACATAGACGACGACACGCGCACGTTGCTCAACAAACGTCTTCGCAAACGGCTGCAAACGGACGATGGCCCGGAATCTGTGGTGGAAGAAGGCTCCAGGATGGTCGCCGCGGCGGCATGCGACGGGCGTCTCAACGACGAATTCCTGATCGAGGTGACCGAAGCCGGGAACAAGGAAGCCGTGATCATGGCTCTGGCAACCTTGGCGAAGGTGTCGCCGGACGTCGTATCCCGCGTTATCGAGTCACAATCGGCGAAAGGCATCACCGCACTTGTCTGGAAGGCGCACCTCAGCATGCGCGTGGCGTTCAAGATTCAAATTCATGTGATGAAACTTGTTCCCGGCGAATGCTTGGCGGCGCGCGGCGGCAAGGATTTTCCGCTCACCGAAGACGAAATGCTGTGGCTGCTGGATTACTTCGGGGTGCCGAAGCCGTCTTCCGAGACGTGAGCGACGAAGCCGGACGCGCCGCCGGCGTTCGTCTCGGCGAAACCGTCTTCCGTCAGCCCGCGGGCTGCACAGCGTTCGCGCCCTTGGATCTCGAATTCTATATTGGTGACGCAGAACTTCGCCGGCCCGGAAACCAGCGCCTTGCCCTTCGACCGCTCGACGTAAAGGTATATTTTCCGGCCCGCCAGCGGCTCGGCGATCATCTTGGCGCAGCCGCCGGCGGCCACGGTCCACCAGCCGCGCGCCTGCCATCTGCCGTTCTTGTTCTCGCCCAATGCCGCCCAGAAGGACTTGCTGGTGTCGTTGCAGACGGTATAGCCGGCAGGCGTCGCCGTCCGCATTGCTTCCGTTTCGAGGGCGTTGAACAGGCCCGATATGCCGGCTTTGTCCGACAACCGCAGGCGCTTGCGGAAGGCGGCAATGGCTGTGTCCGCGGCCTTGTCGGAACTGGCGTCGAGCGTTGGAATCCGTGCTCCGATCGCCCTGAGCAGCCGTTTCAGCCCGATGCGCTGGGCGCTCTTCATGGAATCCAGATCGGGCGCCTCGCGGAACGTCGTCGTCCAGGAACGCATGTGATGGGTGTCGAGTTCGGCAAAGGGCAGCTGGTAGGAATCCGCCGACGGGCAAGCGGCGGAAAGAAACGCGAGGCGCAAAGAGAAATCCGCGTCCTTGACGCAGAAATCGGTGTTGCCGGCCCAGGCATGGGCGCCGTCGGCATAGGCCGAGGAGCCGCGGGCATAGACATAATAGGCGGTGGCGGCCAAGTCGCCGCGAATGGCGATTCCGCAGGCGCCGGGCTCGATGCGGGTCCAGCCCTTGACCGTCGTGACGGTCATCTCGGTGACGGCCGTCGCCGCGTATAAGACATAGCTGGTGCGGTTGCACAGCCTGAGCGAAGCCTGCGCGGCTTGGGCCGTGAGGACAAGCGCAAAAACCGCCGCCAACGACGCCAGCGTCCGGCTCATTCCGCGGTGATCAACGTTCCGGCGCCGTGCTGAGTAAAGAGTTCGAGCAGAAGCACGTGCGGAATGCGTCCGTCGAGGATGACGGCGGCGCTGACGCCGCTTTCCACGGCGTCGATTGCGGTTTCGATCTTGGGAATCATACCGCCCAAGATCGTGCCGTCCGCGATCAGAGCGCGCGCCTCGCGCAGCGACAGATGCGAGATCAGCTTGCCGTCCTGGTCGAGCACGCCTTCGACGTCGGTGAGCAGCACCAGACGTTCGGCCTGCATCGCACCGGCCACCGCGCCGGCGACGGTGTCGGCGTTGATATTGAAAGTCTCGCCCTTCCGGCCCACGCCGACGGGGGCAATGACCGGGATGAGGTCCGACTTGATGAAGGTACGCAGGACTTCGGGATTGATCTTCTCGGGCTCGCCGACATAACCCAGATCGACCGGCCTGCTCTCCAGCGTCTCCGGGTCGATCTTCGTCCGCTCGAGTTTCTTGGCGATGACGAGATTGCCGTCCTTGCCGGAAAGCCCGACGGCGTGACCGCCCGCCGCGTTGATGCCGGTGACGATCTGCTTGTTGATCGTGCCGCTCAGCACCATCTCGACGACGTCCATCGCGGGTTGATCGGTGACCCGCAGCCCATCGATGAACGTGGAAGGGATGGCGAGTTTCTTGAGCATGGCGCCGATCTGCGGCCCGCCGCCATGGACGACGATGGGCTCCATGCCCGTCTGCTTCATCAGCACGATGTCCTGGGCGAAGTCCTCTGCGATGGTGCCGCCCATGGCGTTGCCGCCGAACTTCACGACGATGATCTTGCCGTCATATTGCAGAATGTAGGGCAGCGCTTCGACCAGGATGCGTGCCGTGGAACGCCAGCGCGCCATGACGCGCAGGTTCTTATCCTGACCGACATCGTCCTGAAGGGCCATCTGCGCGCCTGTTGCGTATTCGCTGGCCTTATAGCCTAGGCTTGGGGTTCCGCCAACGCCGCGAGCTGAACTTTGAGCGCGTCCAGGCCTTCGCTCTTCAATGCCGAAGTTGCGAAAACCTCGGGATAAGCGGCTGTATGCTGACGGGCTTTGGCCATGATGTCCGAAAGCAGGACCGGCCGTTCCGGAGGCGGCACTTTGTCGATCTTGGTTAGCGACAGGCAATAAGAAACCGCCGCCGCGTCCAGCAAGTCCATGACCGACGTGTCGACATCCATGACGCCGCGTCGCCCGTCCAACAGCAGCGCCACGCGCCGCAAATTCGCCCGCCCGCGCAGATAGGCGAAGATCAGCCGCTGCCATTCCGCCGCCAGACTCTTGGACGCCTTGGCATAGCCGTAACCCGGCAGGTCCACCAGCATCAGCCGCCCGCCGAGATTGAAGAAGTTGATCTCGCGGGTGCGCCCCGGTGTCTGCGAGACGCGCGCCAGCGTCTTGCGGCCGGTGAGCGCGTTGACCAGGCTGGATTTGCCCGCATTGGAACGGCCGACGAAGGCGACTTCCGGCAG
>JAGWVX010000118.1 GCA_018970685.1 Alphaproteobacteria bacterium
GACACGCCCAACATCCATCTCTGCACCATCGCCGATTTTTTAGCGATGGCCAAACATCAGGGCGCGAACGTCGAGCAAGCGTTGGCTTTAAGCGAAAGCGGCCGCACCAAAGCCATGCATGCCGAAGCATGGGCGCCCAATTTCTTTTCGGAAGGTGCGATCTTCCTCTTGCGGGCGCGTTAGGGCGGTTTGCACTTCGTCGGAAAGGACAAACCGCCCAAAAATTGGTGCGCCAGCAACCGGATTGCGGCGAAGATCAGCTCTTCGGGTTAAGCAGTTCGAGGGCCTTCGCATAATGCTGAACGCCTCTGTTGTACATCGAAGCCGCGCAATAAATGCGGCCAGCTTGCTGCTGGTTGCGAGCGTCGTCCGTCGCCTTGCCGGGCTTCGCGGCATTCATGGCTTCCGTGACCTGCTTTGACATATGAATGCAATCGCTGAGATTTGCGTTGCCGTCGGCGGCGCTCGCCGCAGACACAAACGTCAGACCCGCAAACGCGACTGCGACCGAAACAATCGCCGTCTTCTTGGCGAACAACATGAGACTTCCTCCTCCAAAATTTCGGCCGGCTCATGCCGGCGCGCGAGAGGTAGGCACTTACAATGTCTGTTTGAAGACCTTGCAGATCAGCGGTTCGTGAAGTGTTTGAAGTGCGTGTAACGAACACTACGAATATCGAGATTTTCCACAGACTTACGTCACGGCAGCAATAACAGACCGCAGGTGCATAGGTGTCATGCGGGCGACGATGTATTTTCAAAATAGCGAACCGCCTCCACCATAGAATAATTAGTTGATTTTATTTGAAAAACTCTTTCCTGCGACATAATCGACGGCAACAAAAGAGAGCAAGCCGACGACTCGCTCGATTCGTTGTTGCTGTTGAGGCGTCGCGAGGGATCAAAAGCTACCGAGGCGAAATGCCGAGAGCACGCGTGAGGACCGGTTCGCCATGCCTGAGTCGCGGCGACTTGGCGATGCCATAAAGGGATTTGCTCGCTTCAACGAGATGCACGCCGGCGATGCCGGGAAGAAGCCGTCGGCCCAGCCGCTCCCAGCCGGCACCGGTCCGCGACAGTCTGCGGCCACGCAAGGGCGGCATATAGAGCGCGCGGTCCCAGTGCAGCGACTCGAACAGCGTATCCTGCAGAAGCGCCGCGAGCTCGCTTCTGTGAAACGGGCGGCCGCAGGCAAAAGGCGAAGCGTCTACTTGCGCCCATAAACTGGCGCGGTTTGGCGCCACGACCAGAAGGCGGCCTTCCGGCGCCAGGACGCGCCACAACTGACGGAGCAGTGCGCGTGCGCCGTCTGCGCCCTCTAAACCGTGCACGACCAGAATCCGGTCGAACATCGCATCGGCGAAAGGCAGGGAGCCTTCCTCGCCGAGCACGGTCAGCGGCCGGGCCGCAGGCCACGCCACGACCCCCGTCTGGGCGGGCATCAGCGCGACCACCCGCTCGGCATCGTTGAGATACGGCTTCAGATACGGCACGGCAAAGCCATATCCCAGGACGCGCAGACCCTTCTGCTGCGGCCACATCAGCTTGATCCGGCTGAAAATCAGGCGACGCGCCGCTTGACCAAGCGCGGACTCGTAGAAATCGGCCAGATTGCCCGCATCAAGCTGCATGACAATTGCGTACGCCGAAGCGCTTGTGGGTTCAACGGATAGGTGCACGCTGCTAGATTCGCCGGCCGCGAGGAGACTTGGCCTTGGCTGACTTGACGATCGAGACCGTCGCCTGCCTGCAGGACAACTACGCCTATCTGGTGCACGACGCCGGGTTCTGCGCCGTCGTCGACCCGTCGGAGCCGGAACCGGTGGCGGCGGCGCTGGCGGCACGCGGGCTCAAGCTCACCCACATCCTGAACACCCACCACCATTGGGATCACACCGGCGGCAACAAAGCGTTGAAATCCTCGTTCGGTGCTGTGGTTGTCGGACCCGAGAAGGACCGCGACCGTATCCCCGGCATCGACGTCGGGGTCGAAGAGACGCGGGAGTGGCGTATCGGGACGCGCGCCGTGCGCATCCTGGAGGTGCCGGCGCACACCAAGGGTGCGATTGCCTTCGTCTTCGACGGCGCGGTTTTCACCGGCGACACTTTGTTCGCGATGGGCTGCGGCCGCTTGTTCGAAGGCAGCCCGGCGATGATGCATGCGAGCCTGACCAAGCTCATGGCGCTGCCCGACCGCACGGCTGTCTATTGCGGCCACGAGTACACGTTGAACAACGGACGCTTTGCACTGACGCTGGAGCCGGGCAACAACGACCTTCGGTCGCGAATGAAAGAGGTCGAGGCGGCGCGCGCCGCGGGCTGTCCGACCGTGCCGTCGAGCATCGGCCTCGAGAAGCGGACCAACCCGTTCGTCAGAACCGGATCGGCGGAAATCCGCGCCACGCTCAAGATGGATAAGGCCGATGCCGTGGAGGTATTCGCGGAAATCCGGCACCGCAAAGACAGCTTCTGACCGCTCAGTCCTTCTGCTTGCTTTTGTCGCCCGAGCCGCCGACGGTGTCGGCCGCCGTGCCGACGACGTCGCCGGTGACGTCGACCGCCGTCGAAGCGGCGGAAACACCCGCGCCAACCACCGCGCCTCCCGCTTCCGCCACGGCGCAACCGGACAACACGGCACCCGCTCCGGCGAGCATGAGGACGACGGCGAATTTGCGCATGTGAACCTCCGAGATGCCCCTTAGCACGAAACCGTCAATCATTCGTGACTCGGCTGCGCCTGGAGGGGATCAAGCATAAATGCCGCAGTTCAGTGCGCAAATTCGCCCCAGATGCAAGAAAACTGCAGAACGGCGGCGGTGAGAACGAAAGCGTGCCAGATCGCACGATTATAGGGAATGCGTTCGAACAGGTAGAAAAAGACGCCTGCGGAATAAACCAGACCACCGGCGACCAACAGCCAGAAATCCGCGCCGGCCAGCGATTCCGCCAGCGGATGGATCACGATCACGGCAAGCCAGCCCATGCCCAGATAAAGCGCGATGCTGGCCATTTCGAAACGGCGGGGAAACAGCACCTTCATCACCACGCCGAAGGTCGCAGCCAGCCAGATGACCGCGAGAATGATGTCGCCATAGGGCTCGGACAGCCGGTTGACGGCGAGCGGCGTATAGGTCGCTGCAATCATGATGAAGATCGCCGCGTGGTCGAGACGGCGCAAGATCTTCTTCGACGGCCGGTGATGGGGCATCAGATTGTACGCGGCGGAGAAACCCGTCATCGCCAGCAGACCGAGGCAGTAAACGGAGACGCTGATCAGCACCGACAAGCCGGTGACATGCCACAACAGCCATAGGCTGGCGTTGATCGCGAATAAGATGCCGAGCACATGGACGATCGCGTCCGCCGTCTGTTCGTGGCGCGAATAGAGACGGCCGACACGTCCCGTGACGTGCTCGACGGCTTTGATCATGGCGCCACTATAACGCAAGAGGCAGGCCCGCCGAACGTTTCGAAAGCAGCGCTCCGACGTGGGAGTAGTGGTTGCGCCACGACGCATCCGCCAATCGCGCCGGAGGCCGCAGCCGCGGCCCGAGCTTCAACTACACCGTGCGCCAAACCGGTCGGGCACCGTATCACGGTTGGTTGCGAGCTTACCGCCCGGCACCTAGGATTCGCTATTCGATTCATGGGCATAGGTCGGCCTCGGGGCCGGGCTGGCGTTGGCTCCGGGGGGAATTGGGTTGGTGCAGGATGAAGTCCACGCTGCCTTCGCAGAGGCGGGCGAAGCGGGTGATGTCATTGTACGCGGCGCACCGCACGCGCGGGTGCTGCTGAAGATCACGGCCAAACGCCTTTATCTGCTGATCGACGGCGAGCCGCCCGGCAAGTGCCTGTCGGGGGTTTTCATCGACGCCATCCGGAACAGCAAACTGAAACGCAGCATGTCGGCGCTGGTCGATCTCACGGGTTTCACCGGCCAGGTGGATTGGGACCACGTCGGCGCCGTACGCCGTCTGGCCGCTTGGGGCAGGGACGGCAGATCCAATGTCGCTTATATCGTGCGCAACGAGATGTTTCATGGCGTGATCAAAGTCGCACGCGCGATGTTCGACGAGACGCGGCACGAAATCTTCTTCGATCGGGCCGACGCCACGGCATGGCTGGATTCCGTCGAAGGCGGTTGAACGCACCGCCAACCGCAGGGCTCTTGACCAGACCCCGATTGTCTCTGATATGATACGGTATGTCAATTATCGTAGACGACCCGGCCGCCGAAATAGCTGAACGCGTCCGCAAAGAACGCGAGCGCCGCGGCTGGTCGCTGGCCGATCTGGCGGCGCGTTCCGGCGTCTCCAAGGCGATGCTGAGCAAGATCGAGCGCGAGGAGGCAAGTCCCACGGCGGTGATCCTGCTGCGCATCGCCACCGCATTCGGGCTGACTTTGGCGGAGATGCTGGCGCCCTGCGCCGCCGGGCCGCAGCGCTTGTTGCGTGCCGCCGACCAGCCGCAATGGCGCGACCCCGAGACGGAGTATCTCCGCCGCCAGGTGTTCCAGAGCGCGGACTTCCCGATGGAGCTGGTGGAGGTGCACCTGCCGCCCGGAGCGCGGGTGGGATTTCCCGCCTCGTCATACGCTCTCATCCGCCAGGTGGTATGGGTGCTGAGCGGCAGACTGGAGATCCGCGACGGCGCGGAGACCTTCACCCTTAAGACCGGCGACCGGCTGGCGTTCGGCCCGCCCGCCGACAGCGAGTTCCGCAACACCGCCGACAAGGACTGCCGATATCTGGTGGCGGTGCTGCGGCGATGATCCGGATCGAACGCCTCGACGCCGGCGCGGCGTGTCGTCACCAAAGCGCGCTCGCCGAGGTGCTGCATGACTGCGTGGCGGGCGGCGCCTCCATCTCGTTCATGTGGCCGTTCAGCCGCGAGCAGGCCGCACATTATTGGAAGAGCATCGTCGCGGCAGTGCGCGAGGACCGCGCCTGTCTGCTCGGCGCCTTCGACGACGACAGGCTCGGCGGCACGGTGCAGCTCTGGCTCGACGGGCCTTGCAACCAGCGCCACCGCGGCGACGTGCGCAAGCTTCTGGTCCACCGCGCCATGCGCCGGCGCGGGATGGCGCGCCGGCTGATGCAGGCGCTGGAAGCGGAGGCCCGCAGCCGTCAGCTTTCCCTGTTGACCCTCGACACGGCCACCGGCAGCGACGGCGAACGACTCTATCGCGCCATGGACTGGCAGAGTGTCGGCGTCATCCCGCGCTATGCGCTGTGGCCCGACGGGCGCTTCTGCGACACCACCGTGTTCTACAAGGAGCTTGCCGTAACGGCGGCTTAACGTCATCGGGCGGACGCAAGGTTGCGCGTATGATCCCAAGGCGAATCGGGGCAAGCCCGTGGGCATTCCTGGGAGGACATCATGACATCCACACTTGGCGGTTCCATCGAGCTGCAGATCCTGTTCTGCGCCATGGCGCTCGGTCTCATCCAGCTTGTGCTGGCGTTTCTGCTGACCTTGCCGAAAGTCGGCGTGCTCTACGAGGTAGGGCCGCGCGACGAACCCAAACCGCTCGGCACGATCGGCGGACGCGCCGACCGCGCCTTCAAGAACTTCCTCGAAACCTTCGTCTTCTTCGCCGCCGCGGTGCTGCTGAACACGGTGCTGGGCAAGCATACGGCGATGTCGGCGTTGGGCGCGCAAATCTACATCTGGGCGAGGCTGATCTATGTGCCGCTCTACATCCTCGGCATTCCATGGCTGCGCACGCTGGTTTGGATCGCGTCCTTCGTCGGCATTCTGATGGTGATGGCGGCGTTCTGGCCGGGCATGTAAACAAACACCTCTGCAAGCGCCGGAATGGATCATCCCCTTCCGGCGCCGCGCGCCGCCTCTCCCCGGAAACGAGGAGAGAAAAGCTGCGAGCGCTAAGGCGCGTATTTGAACGACAGCGAGATGCGCGCGCGGTAGGCGACGATCTTGCCGTTCTCCACCTTCATGTCGAGCTTGGAGACCTCGGCGATGCGCAGATCGTGCAGCGACTTGGCCGCGGTCTGCACCGCCTTCTTCGCCGCATCTTCCCACGACACCGTGCTGGTGCCGATGATTTCGGTTACGCGATATACGCCATTGTCCGCTTTGGTCTTGGCCATGAACGTTCTCCCTTGATGCCGGGGCGCGTTTTGCGTCTCGCGGCGGGAGCATAGGCCTTGCGGGGATACTGCGCGAGCCGCCCTGCCCGATCCGGGACCTCCACCGGGGGAGGCGCGCTCGCGCGCGCTTACCGCACCCGGCCGGGATAACGCTTGACGAAGGTCTCGAGCTTCTGGCCGAGCTGCGGCACATTGTATTCGCGATCCCACACCGACGCCGCTTCGCCGAGAATCTTCGCCCGCAGCTCGTCGGACAGCTCGTTCCAATGCGCCAGCGTAGCGCTGCCCAGACGGCGGACATAGGTTTCGTCCTCGCTGGGATATTTGAACGCCTTGCGCTCGGGGGGCTTCGCGGTTCTGATGTCTTTTGCCGGTTCGGCCATCGGGCATGCCTTTTTTCTATAAATTTACGTCGTTTACCGGCCGCGATATCGTCTGATGTCGTCGTCGCGGCACCCCACAGCCCGGCCTTCGTATAGGGGTGCGCAACCGCCTTGTCGAGAAAGCTTTGCGGCTTCGGCAAAGCGGACCGCGCCGTGATAAAAAGGCGCCGGAAAAGAAGGGAACCCGGCCGATGAAACGCATCCTGTCCGTCTTGGCGGCCGCTTTGTGGCTGGCCGCGCCGGCCTTTGCGCAAGACGCCGCGCCGCCCGCGCCATCGCCGGCGCCCGCATCGGCGCCCGGCGGACCGGAAGCGACGCTCGCCACCTCGATGGGCACCATCGTCATCGCGCTCGATCGCGACCGCGCGCCTGCGACCGTCGCCAACTTCATCCGCTATGCCAAGGACGGCCATTTCAACGGCACGCTGTTCTATCGCGTGGTGCCGGGTTTCGTGCTGCAGGCGGGAAGCTACGACGTGCACGGAAAATACCGCAAGCTGCGCAAGCCCATTCCGCTGGAGAGCGGCAACGGGCTTTCCAATGTGCGCGGCGCGGTGGCGATGGCGCGCGATCCGGCAAAGCCCGCGAGCGCCACGGCGGAATTCTTCATCGACCTTGCCGACAACGGGCCGCGCGGCCTCGATCCCAAGCCGGGCGATGCGCCCAACACCACGGGCTATGCCGTGTTCGGCCATGTGGTGGAAGGCATGGACGTGGCCGACAAGATCGCCGCCGTGCCGGTGGGCGGCGGCAAAGGCCCCTTCCCCGAGGCGCAGCCGGCGACGCCGGTGGTGATCGAGACGGTGACGATCGGCGAACCGCCGCCGGTCCCGACGCCAGCGCCGTGATTCTTCTCCACCTCCGCCAGTGCGGCGCGCACGCGGCGGCGCCATTGGGCGACGCGCTTGCGCCAGGCGCGCACATCGGCGGTATGCGCGCCCGTCTTGAGGGCGTTGCGGTTGCCATAGGGCGCACCAAGCTTGCGCGACGGCGGCTGCGAAAGATCGATCATTGTTTTTCGAGTCACGGCGTATCACCCCGGGGGGGAGGGGGGGAGGTCTCGGCCTGACGGTGCTCGAAGACCATGTGATGCCGCCGCTCTTCGACCTTGGACACGCCGCCCTTGCGCAGTTTCGCCACGGCTTCGCCGACCCTCGCACCGGTGATCACGATATTCTGTGCGGCGGAGAGAAAGCGCATACGGTCGTCGGGGTTCGGCGTCAGGCACGCCGACTGGAACGCCACCTCGCGCACCAGGAAGCGGCATTCGGCGATCAAACCGTTGAGCAGCGTTTCGGTGTCGGCCGCCGCGTCCAGCGGCGCGGCGGGAAATTTTCCGAGCCGTACCTGCGGTTCCTCGTCGCCGACCTTGAAGGCCGGATCGGGCGGCAGCACGCCGCCGTGCGCATCGGCGAGGCTGCGCATGTCGCGTTCCCATTGCCGGACTTTCGTTTCCCGCAGTTCCTCGGCACGCGCGGTGACCGCCGGGTCGTCGGTGTTAAGGGCGGGCATGGCGCCGTACTTGCCGATCTTGGCCAACGCGTTGGGATGCTCGCGTTCCCAGCGCTCGTTTTCTTCTTT
>JAGWVX010000535.1 GCA_018970685.1 Alphaproteobacteria bacterium
AGTGGTCCTACGCGATCTATATGGGACAGACCTTCTGGCTGCAGCTCATCCGCTATTTCGAACAGCATTTCTATCCGCCGCCGGACACCATCGTGCTGGGATGTCGCTGGGTGGTTCTCACCTGGTGGCTGGAGCCCGCGATGCTGCTTCTGATCTGCATCGCCTGGGGCGCGCTGTTGGCGATCTTCGTCGAGCATCCCGCCAACGCCGCGTTAAGAAGGATGTTTGCGCAGCGGAAACCGGCAAACGCGTGACTTGACCGCGAGGCCGTTGGCAGGCGATCACTGGCGCAGACAATTTGTCAGCGACCGGGAGAATTTGTCATGGCCATTCGTTTCGACGGCAAAGTTGCAATCGTCACCGGCGCGGGCGGCGGGCTCGGCCGCATGCACGCGCTCGAACTCGCCAGGCGCGGCGCCAAGGTGGTCGTGAACGATCTGGGCGGTGCCGTCGACGGCACGGGCGGCAACAGCCAGGCGGCCGAAGCCGTCGTGGCGGAGATCAAGGCGGCGGGCGGCACGGCGATCGCCAACGGCGCCTCGGTGACCGACGACGCGGGCGTAGCGCATCTGGTCAAGCAGACGATGGACAGCTTCGGCCGCATCGACATCCTGATCGCCAATGCCGGCATCCTGCGCGACAAGAGCTTCGCCAAGATGGAGCTGAAGGATTTCGACGCGGTGATGGCGGTGCATCTCATGGGCACCGTGAAGCCGTGCAAGGCGGTCTGGCAGATCATGCGCGATCAGCAATACGGCCGCATCGTGGTCACCACCTCTTCCACCGGCCTGTACGGAAATTTCGGCCAGACCAATTACGGCGCGGCGAAGCTGTCGCTGGTCGGCTTCATGAATTCGCTGAAGCTGGAAGGCGCCAAGGACAACATCAAGGTCAACGCCATCTGCCCGGTCGCCGCCACGCGCATGACGGAGAACCTTCTGCCGCCGCAAGTGCTGGAGATGCTCAAGCCGGAATATGTGACGCCTGCCGTGGTGTTCCTGGCCAGCGAGGAGTCGCCGACCGGCACGGTGATCTCGGCGGGGGCGGGCGTGTTCTCCTCCGCGCAGATCGTGGAGTCGGCGGGCATCAACCTCGGTCACGGCGCAACGGCGGATACGGTGGCGGAGAACTGGGCCAAGATATCCGACTTTACCAACGCCACGCATCTCAACAACGGCAGCGAACACGGCGCGCATCTTTTCGCACGCCTGAAGGACGCTCCGGTGGCGGGATAGCCCCTATAATATAGCCCATAAAAAAAGGCGGGCGCCGCCGGCGCCCTCTATACAGTATCTCTGTGTGTGATGGCCCGGCGGGAAACCCGCCTTCGGTTGGACGCTACGGCAAGCCCTAGGAATCCGCACGTCAGGCGGCAAACCAATAAGCACCTTTGCTTCCCATTACTCCGATCGGGTTTTACGCCGCCGAACCGTCGCATCGACCGCCCAAGATAGAGAATGGCGCGGGAGTCCCTTGGTCCGGCTGCGTGTGGTGGTGCGCGGACAGCACCCAGCCCTGTATGACGTTGTCTCGCTGCTCTCGTTCAGATCGGGCCTTGCCATCGGCCCCGTGT
>JAGWVX010000119.1 GCA_018970685.1 Alphaproteobacteria bacterium
GGGGCCGATGGCAAGGCCCGATCTGAACGAGAGCAGCGAGACAACGTCATACAGGGCTGGGTGCTGTCCGCGCACCACCACACGCAGCCGGACCAAGGGACTCCCGCGCCATTCTCTATCTTGGGCGGTCGATGCGACGATTCGGCGGCGTAAAACCCGATCGGAGTAATGGGAAGCAAAGGTGCTTATTGGTTTGCCGCCTGACGTGCGGATTCCTAGGGCTTGCCGTAGCGTCCAACCGAAGGCGGGTTTCCCGCCGGGCCATCGCACACAGAGATACTGTATAGAGGGCGCCGGCGGCGCCCGCCTTTTTTATGGGCGATGGCTTTAAGCCTTGGGCAATCGCAGTTCGGCGCAGGTGCCCTCGCCATGGGCGCTGGCGAGTTTGACCGCTCCGCCCATGCGCCGCGCCAGCGCCACCACGATGGCAAGGCCGAGCCCGGCGCCCATGCTGATGCCGGCGCGCTCGAAGCGGCGGAACGGAACGCCCGCCTTGTCCGCCTCGGCGGGCGTGAAACCGTTGCCGTTGTCCCGCACGCTGATCGCCACCGCGCCTTCGTCCTGGCGCACGCTGACATGCACGCGGCCGCCCTCATGGGTGTAGAGCAGGGCGTTCGACAGAAGATTGGTCACGATCCGCCTGACCGCCATCGCATCGGCGAGCACTTCGGCGGGCTCGGCCGGCACCATCTCCAGCGCGATGCGGCGCGAGAAGGCGCGGCCGACATTCTCGTTGACGCAAGCCCCGACCACTTCGGTGACGTCGAAGCGCGCCGGCTTCAGCGGATAGCGCCCCGCTTCCAGGTTGGCGAATTCGAGGATGTCGCCGATCTTGCCGTGCAGGCTGCGGCCCGCCATGCCGATGTCGCGGGCGTACTCGATATATTTGTGATGGCCGACCGGGCCGTAGAAGCCGCGCTCGATCACCTCCGCGAACCCGATGATGGCGTTCAGCGGCGTGCGCAGTTCGTGGCTCATATGCGCCACGAATTCGCCCTTCGACCGTTGCGCTTCGACGGCTCCGCGCTCCGCATTGGCCAAGCGCACCAGCAGCTTGGCTTCTTCCGGCCGGGTCGAACGCAAGGTGCGGATCGCCGTCGCGGCCTTGTCGCGCCGCTCGAATTCGCGCACGAACACGGCGGCGAGCGCGCCGCCCACCAGCGCCGGGCCTAGAATGACGAATAGATAAAGCGGCAGCGAACCGTACCAGGCGGCCAGCGCTCCTTCGTCGTCCAACGGTACCCGCGCTTCGACCGGCCAGCCGCGCACGGCGGCGTTGGCCGTGTCGTTTCGTTGCGGCAAGCCGCCGATCGGCTGTCCGGTGGCGGTCGCCAGATTGGCGCCGTCCAGCAGGGCGGCCGGCGCCAGGGCGGCGGCGTCGAAAGAGACGGCGACGACGCTGCCGCCTTCCGCGAAGGCGATAACGATGCGCTGCGATGTGCCGAGCACCACGCGTCCCTTGCGCGCCAGTTCCGCCAAGCTCGCCATGTCGATGGTTTCGCCCACCGCGCGCTGCGTCCGCCCGCTGCTATCGGCAACCGCGATCCCCCGCAGCCCCGTCGATCCCGCAAAGGCCGCGTCCGTCATCCGGTCGGCGGCGAACAGCTGGCCCAGGCGCGCATAACGATTGAACGTCGCTTCGGCGACCGCGGCAATCTCGTGCGCGCGGCGCGTCTCGAAATAAGCGGCTTGGCGCAGCGCCTGCACGCGGTCGAAGCGCATCTGCAAGGCGCCCGCCGCGGCGAAGCTGCCGCCAATGGCGATGACGCACAGCAGAACCGTGACGCGGATGTTGCGCGTCGGCAGGGCGGCGATCTTCGCCAGCACTCCGTGCAGGAGCGCGGAAGGCCATGCCGCTGTCCGTTCACCCGCCATGAAACCCGCACCCCGCCCGCGCGGTGGTGATTCGCGCATTAACGATTATGCGAATCGGCGACTCGCTGTCACCTGCTTCGATGCCGAATCAACCCAACATCTTGGTAGCGACTTCAAACAGGTTCGCGGAGATGCCGGGTGTTTTCGCCATGGTTTCCAGCTCGCCCCGCATCAACGCTTGGCGTCTCTCGTCGAAGCGCCGCCAGGTTTCGAAGGCGCCCGCCATACGCGCCGCCACCATGGCGTTGATGTTGTCGAGCTTGCGGATGGTCTCGCCGACCAATGCATAGCCGCTGCCGTCGGCGGCATGAAAGCGCAGCTGGTTGCCGGAGAACGCGCCCACCAGCGCCCGCACGCGGTTGGGATTCTTGATGTCGAAGGCGGGATGGCGCATCAGCGCGCGCACGCGCTCCACCGTGTCGAGACGGCTCGAGCCCGCCTGCAGCCCCATCCATTTGTCGACGACCAGCGGATCCTTGGCAAAGCGGTCGTAGAAATGCGCGAAGGCCGCGTCGGCGCGCTGGGAGATCATGCGCGATAGGGCGCCAAGGCCGGCGATCATGTCGGTCATGTTGGTGGCGGCCTCGTAATGCGAAGCGGCGAACGCTGCGGCCTTTTCGTCGTCGTCCGAGGTCAGATAGCGTAGGCAGGCGTTGCGCAGCGCGCGCCGTCCCGCCGATGCGGCGTCCGGCGAGAAGGCGCCCGCCGCCGCCAAGCCGTCGTAAAGAGCCGCGAACTTTTCGCCGTGCGGAGCGGCGATCGTGCGGATCAGCATCACGCGGGCGGCGTGGATGGCGTCCGGATCGACCACTGCCATGGCCATTGCCATCTCGCTTTCGAGCGGCGGCGTCAGCATGTTGGCTGCGAACGCCATATCGTCCGTGGCGCGCGCCAGCACTTCGCCGACCGCCTCGACGTAAAGCGGGTCCGGTCCGGAGATCTTGCCGGCGATCATGTCCAGCATGATCGTTCTGGCCGTGGTTTGCCCAGCTTCCCAGCGGTTGAAGGAATCGGGGTCGTGCGCCATCAGCGCCGCCCGCTCCCAGCCGCCTTGTGCGACCTTGAAGATCGCCGGGGCGGAGAAGCCGCGGCCGACCGACAGCAACGGCGCTTCTTCGACACCGGCGAAAGTAAAAGTCTGCTCCGCATCGAAAAGTTCGAGCACCCGTTCGCTTGGCCCCCGAGCGTTTTCGCCCTCCAGCGTCAACGGCAATGCGCGGCCGGTCTTGCCCAGCAGACCCAGACGCACCGGAATATGCATCGACTTCTTCACCGGCTGGCCCGGCGTCGGGGCCAGACTCTGCTTCAGCGTCAACGCATAAGTCTTTTGCTCGGAGTCGTAGGCGCCCTTGGCTTCGATGACCGGCGTTCCCGCCTGCTCGTACCACAGCCGGAATTGCGACAGATCGCGGCCATTGGTGTCTTCGAAGCATTTGATCCAGTCTTCCACCGTCGCGGCTTGGCCGTCATGGCGCTCGAAGTAGAGGTCTGTCGCTTTGCGATAGCCCTCTTCGCCAACCAACGTCTTGAGCATGCGGATGACTTCGGCGCCCTTCTCGTAGACGGTCGCGGTGTAGAAATTGTCGATGGTGATATAGCTCTGCGGCTGCACCGGATGGGCCAGCGGTCCGCCGTCTTCCTGGAATTGCCGTAGCCGCAGCAGGCGCACATCCTCGATGCGCTTGACGCCCGCCGAGCGCTGATCGGCGGAAAAGCTCTGGTCGCGGAACACCGTCAGGCCTTCCTTGAGCGACAGCTGAAACCAGTCCCGACAAGTAACGCGGTCGCCCGTCCAGTTGTGGAAATATTCATGGGCGACCACGGCTTCGATATGCGCGTAGTCGTCATCGGTGGCGGTCTCCGGCGAGGCCAGCAGCACCTTGTCGTTGAAAATGTTGAGACCTTTGTTCTCCATGGCGCCGAAGTTGAAGGCCGAAACGGCAACGATCATGAAGATGTCGAGATCGTATTCGCGGCCGTATTTCTCCTCGTCCCACCTCATCGCGCGCTTGAGCGAATCCATGGCGTAGAGCGCTTTCGGCTCGTTGCCGTGTTCGACGAAAATCCGCAAATCCACCTTGCGGCCCGACATGGTGACGAATTGATCGGTGATGACGCCTAGATCGCCCGCCACCAAGGCGAATAGATAGCAGGGCTTCGGGAAGGGGTCGTTCCACACGGCGTAATGCCACCCGCCGAGCAAATCGCCCTTGGCAATAAGATTGCCGTTCGACAGCAGCACAGGACACAGCGCCTTGTCGGCTTCGATGCGCGTCGTATAGACCGTCAGCACGTCCGGCCGGTCGAGGAAATAGGTGATGCGCCGGAAGCCTTCTGCTTCGCATTGCGTGCAGAAGATGCCCTTGGCCAGATACAGCCCTTCGAGCGATGTGTTCTCGGCAGGTGCGATTTCGGTAACGATCTCGAGCGTGAAGCGCTCCGGCACCTTGGCGATGGTGAGCGTCTCGGCGTCGGCGGTATACGCGTCGGGACCAAGCGCGCGACCGTCCAACATGACGGAAATCAGCTTCAAATGCTCGCCGTCGAGCACCAACGGTACAGTGGCGCCGGTGCGGATAAACTTGATGGCGGCTTTGACGCGCGTGGCGTCGGGGCTGAGGACAAAGTCGAGCGCGATTTCCGACACTTTATAGTCCGGTGCGCGATAGTCCTTCAGTTGAATGGTGCGTGGTTCCTCGGTCCGCATGTCGATTCCTTACTGGGCGGCCGCATGGGTATAGCGAAAGCGGAGGCACGATGCTTCTCTTTTTTAAAATTTTCGGCGGGCGGGACACCGGTGGCGCGCCTATTTCTTTTTGTTCTCCGTAAAAGTCCGCTCGACATATGTGCTGAAGACCAAGATGTGATCGACGACGTCGTCGGACGGACCGAGCGGCAAAAACAGGCTTTCGCAATAAGCGAATTTCACGTTCGGAAACCCGGCTCCCATGCGCCCGCGCACGGCAATTGGCGCGGCACTTTCCACTACGTGGCGGTAGATGCCGCGCACGGACGCGGAAAACGCGTTGTTCTGGGGGCCGACCTCGCTGAGACGCTTGCCCTGAAACGGGACGCCATATGCCTGTACCTGCGCATCTCCGGCTATGCGGAATTCAAAATCGGCACCGCCGTCGATGACTTTGGCGAGAACCATATTACGGAGGATCGGTGCGATGTCGCGCGGGCGCAAGTCCTGGCGCGCCGGATAACGTCTGCTGCCGCGCAGTGTGTTCCAATAATTGGCGGCCAGTTTGACCACCTGGCTTTCCAACTCGTCAATGGTCACAGGTTCGAAAAAGGTGGCGTCCGAACCTTCATGAGGCTCGACGGTCGTCGGATTCGGCATCTGTCGCGGTGCTCTTAGTCTGGCGGACCAGAGATATCAGCTTTCGCGGTCGAGATGCGAGAGGATGTCCTGGGCATCATGCGCGAGATCGGCCAGCGCGGCGGGCATGTCCTCGCCGGAGCGGCGCGCCCACTCGACAAGCCCCTTGGCAAAGGCCAGGAGTCTGGGCGCGGACGCTATCGTTCGCGCTTGGCGCTCGATCTTTGCCGGGTCAAGATCGTATTCTGCGCCTGGCACGCGCCAGCCGCCCCATTCGGCTTCGCCGGTGATGACGACGGGATACGTGCCGGGTACCGGATGACGGGAGCAGTCTTCCGTCGGCTGCCATTTATTGCGCGCCCGGACGACGCGCCAAGTCTCGCTGGTCGGCACGGCGTGGTCCTGCAACGGTTCTTCCGCCTGGAGTTCTTCCGCGGCGAATTCACGGCCTAATCCGCAGTCGTAATGCACACGGATCGGCTCATCGAGACCCTTCGCCCAGTGCGGCACGACGTGCTCGACAAGTGCCCACGTGCCGACAGGCTTTACATAGACGCGTTGGTTCTTGTGAAATAGTGCCTTCGCCATTTCCGCTACCCGGTTCGACCGGATGAGTCTAAGGCCACGGCGTTAAGTGGAAGTTAAGTCTTGGCGCTCGCATGGGCTGGCGTGCGGTATAATCATCTCGGATAGAGAAGGATTTTTGACAACCCGTGATCGAAAGCCCTTGCGTCAAGATTTGCACAATGGACGCGCGTAGCGGCCTGTGTACGGGTTGTGGCCGGACGCTCGACGAGATCGCACGTTGGGCATCGATGACCGACCCGGAGCGCGCGGCCATCATGCACGATCTGAAAGACCGGCTGGTGCGCGCTAACCTGCGTCGTTGACCTGGACAAGCTGCAGCGGCTCAGGACCGCGGGTATTGCCTGCCAGCGCACCTATCCAATCCAGGCGGGCGCGCAGCTTGACACTCTCGCCGATAACCAGGATGGCTGGCGTGGCGCTTCCGGCAGATGCTACTCCAAGTTGGCTCAATGTCGTGACATGCACGGTTTGATCGGAACAGGAGGCGTTGCTGACAACGGCGGCGGCTTCGCCTGCGTCGCGTCCGGCAGAAATCAGCTTCTCGGCGATCTCGCCCGCATGTTTACGCGCCATGTACAGCACGATAGTCGGCGAGCCGTGGGCGATGGACGTCCAGTCGATATCCGGCAGCTTTCCGTCGGCGCCGTGGCCGGTGACAAAGGTCACGACGTGGTTGGTGTCGCGATGTGTCGCTGGAATTCCGGCATAAGCCAGTCCGCCGATCCCGGCCGTCACGCCCGGCACGACGCGGAACGGCACACCGGCACGTGCCAGGGTCAAGGCCTCTTCGGCTCCGCGCCCGAACACGAAAGGGTCGCCGCCTTTCAGCCGGAGCACGCGCATACCCTTGCGGGCCACGGACACCAGCATGTGAGAGATGTCACTTTGTTTGCATGACTGCTTGCCCGCGCGTTTGCCGGCAAAGATGAGCTCAGCTCCCGGCCGCGCCAATTTGAGCAGTGCTTCGTTGACCAAAGCGTCATAAAGAATGATGTCGGAAGACGAGATGGCGTGCAGCCCAAGCGCCGTGATCAATCCGGGATCGCCCGGTCCCGCACCTGCCAGCCAAACCCAACCCCGCTCGAAGACAGGCAGGGCGAGGATGTCCGCCAGCCGCTGAATAGCCGCTCGTTCAGCAGCATTTATAAGATCTCGTGACATATAACATCTCAATTTTGTATTTATTATTGTATCACAAGTCTTGCGAGGACAAATAGGTACCCATTGCCGTGGCCGCAAGCCGGTTGGATCCACAGATTGCACTGACTTTTGTCACGCCGTTGGGCTAGACAAAACGTCCTTCCAGCGCGCGAGTTCAACAGCCATGTCCAAGCCCAGAAGCGACCTAAAGCCCAACACCTTCGATTTCGAGAATTTTCCCTTGGTAACCTCCAACGGCTTTCGCGAATACGATGCGCGCTGGCTGTTTGGGAAAGAGATCAACCTGTTGGGTGTACAGGCGTTGGGATTGGGGCTTGGTACCTATCTGCATGAGGTCGGTGCGCCCAAAGTCGTCACGGGTCATGATTACCGTTCCTATTCGCTTTCCATCAAACAGGCGCTGATTGTCGGTTTAACAAATGCGGGTTGCGAAGTGACGGACATCGGGCTCGCTACGACGCCTTGCTCCTATTACGCGCAATTTGCGCTCGATGTACCGGCTGTGGCGATGGTGACCGCTAGCCACAACGAAAACGGCTGGACCGGCGTAAAAATGGGCGCCGCCAAGCCGCTGACGTTCGGTCCCGACGAGATCGGTCGTTTGAAACAGATTGTGCTCGGCGGCGAAGGTAAAACACGCGCGGGCGGCAGCTACGAATTTGTCGAAAATTTCCGTGAGCGGTATCTGCAAGCGGTGACCGAAGGTCACAAACTATCGCGCCCAATCAAAGTCGTGGCGGCCTGTGGCAACGGCACGGCCAGCGCGTTCGCGCCGGAAGCGCTTCGGCGCATCGGGGCCGAGGTGATTCCAATGGATGCCGAGCTCGACTACACATTTCCCAAATACAATCCCAATCCTGAAGACCTCCACATGTTGCACGCCATGGCCGACGCGGTGCGTGAGCACAAGGCGGAGCTGTGTTTGGGCTTCGACGGCGACGGCGATCGTTGCGGCGTGGTCGACGATATGGGCGAGGAGATCTTCGCCGACAAGGTTGGCGTACTGTTGGCGCGCGATTTGTCGCGGAACGTTCCGAATGCACAGTTTGTCGTCGACGTGAAATCGACCGGCATCTACCTCATGGACCC
>JAGWVX010000536.1 GCA_018970685.1 Alphaproteobacteria bacterium
AAAGCGGCGGCGGCAAAACGGTTCATGGGGCCTGTCTCGTTCTGATACGCGAGCCCCAAACGTCGCAAAAGCCGTGCCCAAGACCGCAAGAACCGGGTCGATCCGGATGTTTGGCGCGGCTCATATCGTCTCCCAACAAAGGAGGTTCTTATGCAATTCCGCTTTCAAGGCCTGTCGGTCGCGCCGTTCCAACCGCTGTTCGCCCTCGGCGACGAGGCGTTGAAAGAGCGGGGCATGCGCCGCATGATCTGCGACGCCAAGCCGGGCTTTCCCTGCCGCGTCAGTCTGGAAGACGCCGAGCCGGGCGAGCGCGTGATCCTGACCAATTACGAGCATCAGCCGGCGCATTCGCCCTATCGCGCCAAGGGGCCGATCTTCGTGCGCGAAGCCGCCGGGCCCGCTTACGACGGCATCGAGGTTCCGCCGGTGTTGCGTTCGCGGCTCTTGTCGCTCAGGGCTTACGATACCGACGCGATGATCGTCGACGCCGATGTCATGCCCGGCGCTGATGTCGAGGCCGCGCTGGAGCGTCTCTTCGGCCGTCCCGACAGCGCCTATGTCCACATCCATTACGCCGGCCGCGGCTGCTATTCCTGCCGCGTCGCGCGCGCGTAACTGCCGCATTTTCGCACAACCGTGACTTGCCAACGGCGTGCGGCGGCGACAGAGTCGGTGTCCGGGGCACCCATATCGGGGTCTCGCGCATATCGGCCATGAGGGGAGACAGGCATGATTTTTCGTCGGCAAGACGGCGTGCAGGCGGCTCGTCGCACCGCAGCGACGCGCACTCTCGCGTGGGGTGTGGCGGTCTTTGCGTTGCTGGGCGTCCTCTGTCTCCATTTCGCGCAGCCGGCGCGCGCCGACGATCGTTCGTCCTGGGCCAATAATGGACAGCGGCAGATCGATCTCGGACGCTATCTGCTCACCTCGATGGGCGACGGCCGCTGGCTGGTCTTGGACCGGCAGGACGGCGACACCCGCATAGTCCGCGAGCAGCCTGCCAACACGTCGGATCAGGATCAGAATCAGAACTGGGGCGGGGATCGGTCGCAAAGCGGCGATCGCGGCCCTGGAGATCGCTTGGGCCGGGTGTGGCACGAGCAAGAAGCCGGATGGAGCGGGCTGTGGCGCCGCCGCGGCGACAGCGGTGTTTTCGATGCGGTGTGGACGGGACCGGGACAGGTGACGGCGACGCTTGAGATCAAGCTTGACGGTTCCAGGAAGGTCAAAATCGAACGCCGCAATTCGAGCGACGGCGCCAACTGCCACTATGCCGGCGTGTTTTCGGACGGCGGTTCGTACGGACAGCTCGGCGTTTCCGGTCAATACCGGTGCGGCGACGGTCCCTTGCTGCCTTGGTCTGCGACGATCGACCGGTAAGGCGGTCCGCTTGCCGGGTGTCGTGGTTTCGATGTTCGCGACATCGCCGATATCGGACTCTGAGCGAACGTCAAGACCGCGACATTAGACCACGATGATTTTCGTTCGAACCAAAACCTGTCATCCCGGAAGTCGAGCGAAGCGAGGCTGTCCGGGACCCACGGAGAGGGCAGT
>JAGWVX010000537.1 GCA_018970685.1 Alphaproteobacteria bacterium
AATCACGACGAGACCTTTACCGGGTCGGCGGGAGGCGGCGCGTTCCTCAATGGAATGCCTATCACGGTATCATCTGTTGCTGCGCCCGAACAGGCGGCGCTGGCCACCGGTTTGCCAGCGCGGCGGGACTATTCTCAAAGCGCGATGGGGGGGGTTGCCCGCAATCTGGCCCGTTGGCATAAAGTGCGCATGTTTGGGACGGCGGCGACGTCGCTTGCCTATGTAGCAGCCGGCCGCATTGACGCTTACCAGGAAAGCTCGATTATGCTCTGGGACGTTGCGGCGGGCTGGGCCCTCGTCGAGGCGGCGGGCGGGAAGGTTCGGGCTACGCTGTTGTCCAGTCCCGCGGTTCTCAATTTCGCTGCAGCCAATTTCCACTTGCTGGAAGCTTTCGTGGATATGTGACATGAACGATACCTTGCGGATTGCTGTTGCCTCACGCTCGTTTTCCAAAAACCCGGTGCTACGCCAGGAGCTTCTGGCGCGCTACTCCAATGTCACGTTCAATGATGCCGGGGTGAGCATGAGCGGTGATGCACTGCTGTCGTTCCTCAAGGGGCACGATCGCGCTATTATCGCCCTTGAAAAGTTGGACGAGGCGGCGATCGCACAGCTTCCTGATCTGAAGGTGGTTAGCAAATACGGTGTAGGAATCGACAATGTCGATCTTGCGGCTTTGCGGAAACATGGCAAACGGCTCGGCTGGACCCCCGGTGTCAACCGACGCTCGGTCGCTGAGCTGGCCCTGGGATTCATGATCGCGTTGCTGCACAACGTGCCGTCCTCGTCTGCGGTGGTTCGGGGCGGCTCGTGGCAGCAGGTAAAAGGCCGGCAGCTGACGGGCAAGACGATCGGCATCATCGGATGCGGCAATGTCGGTAAAGACCTGGTAACGCTGTTGCAGCCGTTCGGGGTCAGCGTGCTGGCTCATGATATCGTGGATTATCGGGAGTTCTACCAGCGCTATTCGGTCGAGCCTGTAGGGCTTGACGATCTGATGCGTCGTTCGGACGTCGTGACGATCCATGTTCCGCTGGATGCCTCCACGCGCGGTCTGATATCCGTCGAGCGCATTGCGATGATGAAGAATGGAGCCGTGCTTCTGAACACCGCGCGCGGCGGTATCGTCGACGACCTGGCGGCAAAACAGGCCCTGATTTCCGGACGCCTGGCCGGTATCGGTTTCGATGTTTTCGCCGTCGAGCCGCCCGAGGATCGGGACTTCCTGAATATGCCGACCGTCCTGGCCACGCCACATATTGGCGGCAGTGCGGAAGAGGCAATCTTGGCGATGGGCCTGGCGGCCATACAAGGTTTGGTGGACAACGCGGTTCCTTGAGCCCTTCGCGCTCACGTCTCTTTCTTGCGCGGGTAGGTAAGACGTGTTGTGTTTGGTAACATGTTCCATTGATTTCTATGTTCTAGGAGACCTGTGTGCGGATGGGCGTAGACGCCTAAATTTGCACGATTTTCCGGCGTGGTCAGAGGGGCGAAAGATTTTCGTTCGTCGTGTGCCCCGATCTTATGTGGCTTGCTCCGTCAGAA
>JAGWVX010000538.1 GCA_018970685.1 Alphaproteobacteria bacterium
CGGCGAGATCGTGTAATTCCACTCGCCGTGGAAAGCGTGAGGGGTGAGGTTGACGGCAGCGAGCTGTGCGTCGTTGATCTTGGCGCCCTTGGGATATTTGTTGGTATCAAGCTCTGCGCGCACCTTCAGGCCGGCATCGGTTGTCGTGGCAGCGATGAGCTGGACGATGGTCCGATAGCTGCGCAAAGGCTTGCCACGCCAGTTGATGGAGATGAACGAGAACAGCCGGTGCTCAATCTTATTCCACTTGCTGGTGCCGGGAGGCAGATGGCAGATGGTGATGGGAAGTTTGAGCTCGTTGGCAAGCTTCTGAATCTCGACTTTCCACAGCCGGACCCGATAGCCGTTGCTGCCGCCGCCGTCGGCAGAGATCATGAGCTTGGTCGCGTCGGGATGACGCTTGCGTCCCATGGACTTCCACCAGCGGCGGATCGCATGGACAGCGAAGCTTGCGGTGTCGTGATCGGTGCCGACGCTCACCCAGCCCAGGTTGTTGGCGATGTCGTAGACGCCATAGGGCACGGCGCGGGGAAGCTTGGGATCTATGAAGTCGTGGACATTGACCAGCTCCGGTTGGCCTTGGGGGCGCCAGTGCCGGCCGTTGTTCTTGAAATTGCCCACCAATTCCTTCTTTTTCGTGTCGACCGAGACGACAGGCTCGTCCGCGGCCAGGAACCTCTTGGCCTGGTCGTTGATGTAGCGGAATTGCGCGTCGCGGTCGATGTGTCCGCCGCCTTCTTTGACTTTGCTGTTGGCCTGAAGACTGTAGCCCAGCCGATGCAGAAGCTCGCCGACCACCGAGGCAGAGACCTTGTGTCCTTTCTCGGCCAACGCGTTTACCAGCTTGCGCAGGCTCAGCGACGTCCACAACAAAGGCTGCATGGGATCGCCGCGCGTGCACGGCTCGACCAACTTCTTCAGATCGCCGAGCAGCGTGGGGTCCTCGATGACTTTGCGCTTGCGCCCGCCGCCCGGCTTGCGAATGCGTCCCGCCGGAGCCGACACTCCGGCGCGAATGTCGGCAATCCCCCGATTAATCGTCGAGCGGGCCAGGCCGCTGATCCGCGACATCGCACTGACCCCGCCGTGACCCAATGAAAGCGCTTCCATCGCGGCAAAGCGCCGCCGGCTCTGCTCATCCAGAACCGGTGCCATCTGGCGATAGCGCCGCCGCGCCATACGCATCTCGTCCGGGCGAATCACACTCCAACGCTATGCTCCCCGATTCCGCCAAGGGAATCCCCGCATCGCGCTTTTCGAAAAACTGTGGCAATTATGATTCACCTATTCTCGGATGGGCCCTTACTTCAAAATCGCGGATCGAGGACAAAAGCTGCTGAATGACCGTCCAACCAAGATCGACAATGGCCTATTGGCGCGGTTCCCAGAGTTTGTCGAATGGAAGTCGCGGACCCGCAGCGGCAAGGAGCTGGTCACCGAGGCAACCGACACGGTTCAAAGTCCAGATGATCAAATTGCGACAAATGTCGAGCACCTGAACAAAGATTTGTCGGACGAATTAATTACGCGGGTGCACAGCTTTC
>JAGWVX010000539.1 GCA_018970685.1 Alphaproteobacteria bacterium
GATGTCGCCGTTGACGATCACCGGCAGGCGCGTCGCCGCCTTCACCTCGGCGACGGCGTGCCAATCGCTCGGGCCCTTGTAGAATTGCTGGCGCGTCCGTCCGTGAACGGTAATCGCTTTAACGCCGCAGCGTTCGGCGCGCGCGGCAAGCTCCGGCGCATTGCGGCAAGCATCGTCCCAGCCCAGCCGCATCTTCAGCGTCACCGGCCGCACGGTGGCGTTCACCGCGGCCTCGATCAGCGTTTCGGCATGATCGAGGTCGCGCATCAGTGCGGAACCGGACAGCCCGCCGGTGACTTCTTTCGCCGGACATCCCATGTTGAGATCGACGATCTGCGCGCCGGAGGCTTCCGCCATCGCGGCGCCCCTGGCGAGCCAATGCGCCTCGCGGCCGGCAAGCTGGACAACCATCAACGGCAGCCCCTCGCCCATTGCGGCGCGACGCACCATGTCGGGCCGGCCGCGCGCCAGCATCTCGCAGGCCACCATCTCGGTCACCACATAGGGCGCACCAAGCTTAGACGCGGCGCGCCGGAACGGCATATCCGAGACGCCGCTCATCGGCGCGGTCAACACGCGACCGGCGATCGGGACGTCTCCAATGCACAACATTTGATTCATGGTGTTTGATCCGACGCCGCTCGCCGATCCGTATACGCAATCACGACCGTCACTTATGCACCGGTCCGCCGAGATCACAAAGCCAACCCGGCGGCTGTGGGCTCGATCGGGTTCGGCCTGCCGACGGTATTGCTCGGTTTGATCGATGCGGGCGTCCACAGCCCGCCCGCCCGAGTTTATGGCTGCAAAAGCGGCAATGCTCCCGGGCAGGGCCTTTTTATGCGCGCGGATCGAGGATCAGCAGTTTCACCGACCCCGGCGTAAAGACGAAATGCGGCGCGCGGCCCGCAGCCTTGGGCGGCTCGACCTTTGCGACGCCGGCAGCCACGAGAAAAACGCGGCCGGTTGCGGGATCGACCGCCATGGTGCGTGCGCCGGGCGCCGTGGGCACGTTGCCCAGCGAGACGAATGTGTCGGCATTGCGCTCGGCGATCACCGACAGCGTTCCATCGCCGTTGGAGCTGAACACATATTTGCGCTTGGGGTCGAAGGCAGCGGAATCCGTGCCCTTGCCGATCGGCAAGGCGGCGACGACGCGACCATTATCGCCGGCGATTACGAGAAGCTTGGCGTTCCTGCAGCTTACGAAGAGCCGATGGGTTTCGGTGTCGATGGCAAGGCCGTGCGGACTTTCGCAATCCGGCACGGGCCAGCGCGCCGTGATGGCGAGCGTGCGCGTGTCCATGCGCAGGACCTCGCGCGTGCTGGCGCCGTTGATGAAAAGATTGCCGGCACCGTCGGCCACCGCCGATTCCGGCTTCGCTTTCAAAGGCGTCGTCGACAACGTCTTGTTCCGTACCGCATCGACGGCCGTCACCGCGGCGCCGTCCGCGTCCATGACAAAGACGCGCTTGGTCAGCGGGTCATAGGCGACCGCATCGGCATCTTCCCCGGCAGGCACGGTTGCGAGCGGCTTGAG
>JAGWVX010000120.1 GCA_018970685.1 Alphaproteobacteria bacterium
TTGCCGCGGGTGATGTAACCGCGTGACGGCCCGCCGACGCCCCAGCCGTCCACCGCGTCCACGCCCTTGGGATGCTTGGCGCGCAGATCGTTCTTCTCGGCGAAAGGTTTGGTGAGTGTCAGTTCGGTACGCGCGCCGGTGTCGATGTCGTACTTCGCCGGCAGACCCTCGAAGGTGCCCATCACCTCCGGGTTCGAATCGTTGAATGTGAACTTGATCGGCGTTCCGGCGTCCTTCGGGTCGAAATGCTTTGGATCGATCAGCGTGACCGTGTCGGCACCGTAATCGATACGCGTGACGAAGCGCCGGAAGGTCTCGTAACCGACCATGGCGGGCATCGGCGTGCCCTCGATGGCACTCAGCCTGTCGAGTGGCAGTACGATAAAGAGCTGGTTCTTGACCACGGCGTTGCCCACCTGCAGTTCGGCGACATGGGTGAAGCCGCCTTCCATCACGCCTTCGCCGGCGCCGGTGCCTGGTAGCTTGCCTTCGATCTTGAGACCGAGCTGCTTGGCCAGCGGCGGCGTCACGAGATTGCGTCCGCCCGTGTCGAAGATGAAGATAAACGGTCCTTTGCCGTTGATCTTGGCCTCGCCGTAGATGTGGTTGTTGATGAGGTGAAACGGTATCTCGGTCTGCGGCGCGCCCCCGACAATCGAGAAGTCGGAGACCACCACCTTAGGCGGCGCATAAGCGGAGTCGGGCTGCAGCCCGAGGAACGCCACCTTGGTCAACGTCACGGTTTGGAGATATTTCTCGCCGACGCCTTGATCGATGACGATCTTGTAGGGCAGCACCACGCCGTCGACGGTGCGATAATCCGACATCGTGGTCGTGACCATCTGCGAGCTCTGTTTTTCCATGGTCTTCGTCAAGAGATGCGTTTTGCAGTCGAACCAGGCATCAAACGGCTTTCCGCCTTTGGGCGTGATGGTCAGAACTTCGCAGGTCGCATCGCCGCAGGCCTTTTCGCCGTCGCTCGCGATCGCCGCGCCGCCGCGGTCCGGTTGCCACCATTTGCCGGAAACGCGATAGGCATCGTTGACCGACAGCACTTGCGCGTCGCCGCCCTGCTGCAGTGTGACCGTACCCGACAGGTCTTTCTGCCAGGGCGTGACGCCGTCATAGCCGTTGGCGCCGCTGGCGGGCCCCATGCGATAATCGCTTTCGGAACGGCCGTCCTTCAGATCGTTGACGGCGTGCCCTTTGCCGGTCAGCCCATAAGCGACGATGTCGAACTCGCTCTCCATCGTCACTTTGTCGTTCCAGGCGTTCCCGCCCGTTGCCGTCTTGTAAGCGTCCAGAATCTCTCCGGGCGTCGGTGCTGCCAAAGCGAGCGGCGAATAGGCTATGCTCGCGACGAACGTCACGACGAAAAAGGCTGAATTGGTCCTGCGCATGGATTTTCCCCTCAAGGTCGCTTCACAATTGGGTGCCGCCGACTACCGCAACAATATGCACCCGGCGCATGGCTGGATTGTCACGATTCTGTGTGTCTTATACATCCTTGCGCAGCCTGTGTTTGCTGCGCCACAGCGAGTCGTCTCCACGTTTTTGTGTACCGACGAATACGTTTTTCGGATGGTGCCGCGCGAACGGATTGCCGCCCTTTCCTACGAGGCGACCGACCGCCATCCAGTGGTTTCGACCATCGCCGACCGCGCAAAGGGTATCCGCACGATTCACCCCTCGACGGAAACCGTGCTGGCGCTCCATCCCGATCTGGTCGTGATGTATGCCGGCACCAATCCGCGGCTGCACGACAATCTGAGAAAGTTGAGCATTCCGATTCTCGACCTGCCTTGGGCGAACTCGCTGGCCGACATACGCAGCATCACCACGATGCTTGGCGAGAAACTTGGAGCGCCGGAAACCGCCAAGGCCATGCTGGCCGACATGGATCGTAAGATCGATGCCGCGCGCGCCGGTGCGCCGCGCCCGCCGGTCCGCGGCATCCTTTACGAGCCGAACGGCTATGCCAGCGTCGGCAGCATCACCAGCGAGATCATGGCGATATCGGGAATCGCCGATGTTGCGCCGAAGGACGAGCTGACGCGCCAGGGCACGCTGCCGGTGGAAGCCGTCATTGCCGCGGCGCCGGACTTGCTCATCCTCGGCGGGGAGGCGCGGATTGGTTCGGCGCGAGCCTACACCATCCTGCATCATCCGGCGCTGCGGGCGCTCAAAGGGCGCACCGTTATGGAATTCGCCGGCATGACACCGCTGTTGTGCCCCGGACCGTGGTCGCTGGATGCCGCGAAAACCTTCGGCGATCTGGCGCGGAAGGCGCGCGCGCTTGCACGGAAGAGGGCCCGGCACTAAGAGTCGGATCACGCGACGGTCAAAGGGAACGGCGGGTGAAAATCCCGCGGCTGCCCCCGCAACTGTAAGCGGCAAGTGCGCCTCCAGACGCCACTGGCCCCTTCGGGACACCCTGCCTTCGGCAGGCTCCTCAAGACCGGGAAGGCGGAGCGCGAAAGAGCCGTGAAGCCAGGAGACCTGCCGACGCGTGTCGTCCATCCGGGTGGCCGGGGTGCGCCAACGGAAAAGCGCTTCGCGAAAGCGAAACGGCAGCGGCGACGGGACGAGGCCGCGCATGGACGAAACAGCCGCTCTGGAACACAAGAGGGTGATCGGCGACGTGCCGCGCGTGACGCTGGTGCTGGCGGTGCTGGCGCTCGGCTTCGCCTGCTGGTCGTTTTTGCTGGGACCGTCCGATCTTTCGGCAGGCGCGCTGTTCAAGGGCCTATTCAGCGGACACGGCGAGGCAGGTGTCGTCGCCCAGCAAATTCGATTGCCGCGTGCGGCGCTGGCGCTCGTGATCGGCGCCGCTTTGGGCGGCAGTGGCGCGGCGCTGCAGGGCTTGTTCTGCAATCCGCTGGCCTCGCCCGACGTCACCGGCGTGACGTCGACGGCATGTCTGGGCGCCGTGTGCGCGCTGTATTTCGGATTTGCTTCGTCCAATGCGCTGGCCTTGCCGGCGTTCGCGATCGTGGGTGCGCTGGCGGCCGCGGCCATTCTCTATTTTCTGTCGCGCAGTGGAGCCGGGGCGGTGGCGCTGATCCTGGCCGGCGTCGCGATCGCCAGCTTCGCCACGGCATTGACCGCGCTAGCCTTGTCGCTGGCCCACAATCCCTACGCCATGAGCGAGATGGTGCTGTGGATGATGGGTTCGCTGAAAGACCGTACACTGAACGACTTGATCTACGCGTTGCCGCTGGTCGTTATGGGCCTGGCGCTGCTGCTGACGGCGGCGCGCGGGCTCGACGCGCTGACGCTGGGCGAGGACGCCGCGCGCAGCCTGGGCGTCGACGTCACGAGCGTGCGGGGACGTGTGATCGTCGGCGTGGCGCTGGCCACCGGCGCGGCCACGGCGGTGGCGGGTTCGATCGGGTTCGTGGGGCTGGTCGTGCCGCATCTGCTGCGGCCGTTTTGCGGCTACCAGCCGGCGCGATTGATCCTGCCTTCGGCGCTCGGCGGAGCGGCATTGGTGGTCGCCGCCGACGTGGCGCTGCGCCTGCTTGCGCCAGACGGACAGCTTCTGCTCGGCGTGGTGACTTCGCTGCTCGGCGCGCCGTTCTTTCTTTGGCTGATCCTGCAGCTGAGGCGGGACGCATGAGCGCCGTGATCGCTTTCGAGAATGCCGACGTACGCTATGGCGGCCGCACGGCGCTGAGCGAGGTCTCGTTGACGGTCTCGGGCGGTGCGGTGACGGGAGTCGTCGGCCCCAATGGCGCGGGCAAGACCACGCTGCTGCGGGCGGCGCTCGGCCTGCTGCCTTTGGCCGGAGGCGTCATCCGCATATTGGACAAACCGTTGCCGAATTGGCCGCGCGAGGCGCTGGCTCGCGCCGCCGCTTATCTGCCGCAAGGCGGTGAGGCGAAATGGCCGATGCAGGCGAGGGATGTCGTGCTGCTGGGGCGGCTGCCGTATCGGGCGGCGTTCGCGGCGCCGCAAGCGACAGACTGGAAGGCGGTGAACGAGGCGCTGGCGCGTTGCGACGCGACCGGCTTTGCCGAGCGCCGGATGAACGAGTTGTCGGCGGGCGAGCGGGCGCGCGTGCTGTTGGCGCGGGCTCTGGCAACCAGGGCGCCGGTCCTGCTGGCCGACGAGCCGGCGGCGTTCCTCGATCCGGCGCATCAGATTCGCCTCATGGAACTGCTGCGCGAGGAAGCGCGGCGCGGCACGGCTGTCGTCGTCACGCTGCACGACCTGCCGCTGGCGGCGCATCACTGCGACGAGATCGTTGTGCTGCACGAAGGAAAGCTGGCGGCGCGTGGCGCTTCGGACGAGGCCTTGTCCGACGAGATGCTGGCGCGCGTCTTCGGCATTGTTGCCCGGCGGGTACGCGACGGCGGGCGCGACACGCTGACGTTGTTCAGACGAATTTGATAAGGCGCTAAGCCGACCGCAAGTCCTGAAGAACGCTCTGCAACACCTCCGCGAACTTTTTTCGCAACGCCGGTTCTAAAGCGGCAAGACCAGATGCATATTCCGCTGAGCGTGCCGCTCCGATGCGACCGAGCAGCGTCTTCGCTTTGGAAGTTGCCGTCAGCACTTTCCGCCGTCGGTCGGCGGCATCTTCCCTACGCGATACCAAGCCAAGCTGGTATAGCCGATCGACCATCTGGCTGACAGAAGGCAGAGACATATTGAGCCGTGCCGCAAGGTCCGATACTGCCGTTTCCCTTGCTTCCGTCAGGCGCACCAGCAGCAGCACCTGGGGCAGTGTCACCGACGCATTGTTCATGATCGACAAGGTCTCACCGCTGCGATGCGAGATGTAGTTGACCAATTCTTGAAGCAGTTTGCCTGCTTCGTCCGAGCCATCCGCGGCCGTTCGCGACGCCATCACTGCGGCTTCCAACCCAAATTGGCCATTCGGGGCGGGCGCCGCTCGACATCGTGCGAGAAGCCCATGCACGCGAGCTCCAAATGGTTTCCGAACGGATCATTGAAGTAAAGCGACGCCTGACCGGGAGGGCCGAGCTGCAGCGGACCATCGGTCGGCACGCCTTCCGCCGCAAGCCGGCTTTTCCATTCGAGAAGGTCGCCAGGCGGTACGGCAAACGCATAATGGGGATGGCCATGCCTTGGAGTCGGCTGACCGTCGTGTTGCAGAAACAAGTCCAGCCGCGTTGGACCATCGAGGTAGACCGAGACGTGGTGAGCCTGCTCGCCATTGTTAGGCGCCGGCGGCCGGCCGAATCTTTTGAACGTCTCGTCGTCGACCGTCATCAGATACGACGCACCCAACACATCGCAATAAAACCGTCGGGCCTGCGCCAAATCGCCGACCGGGATGGTGACGTGTTCGAGCATGCGCAGTCTCGTGCCTCGTCTGAAGCGGCGTTTGAATCGCACAAACCTCGTCCAACTGTCGAAACCGAAGCCGATGAAATGATTGCGCAAAGCGATCCACATGACGGGTTCCATTTATGTACATTATTAATTCATATACATTAAGTAATTATCAAGAGTCAATGGTGCCAACGACCGCGCCAATGGAGTGCCGCGACGGATTTCCCTTTGCGCCCCTATTTGCGGTTGGAATAAAATAACGCCACCGAAAAGGGACGAGCTCATGCATAACGACGAAGAAGACGAATTCAACCTGGATGCCCATTACAAGCGTGCGCTGCGCATGCTGCAGATCGAATTGGTGAAACTGCAGCGCCAGCTGATTAAGGACGGCTCGCGGGTGCTGATCATCCTCGAGGGCCGCGACAGTTCCGGCAAGGACGGCACGATCAAGCGGCTCACCGAACATATGAGCCCGCGCGAGACGATCGTTCATGCGCCGGGCAAGCCGTCGGACCGCGACCTCACGGAATGGTATTTCCAGCGCTTCGTACCGAACCTGCCGTCGGGCGGCGAGTTCGTCGTCTTCAACCGCTCCTGGTACAACCGGGCCGGCGTCGAGCGCGTGATGAATTTCTGCACCGGGGAACAGGCGGAAGATTTCTTCCGTGTGGTCGTGCCCTTCGAGGATCTACTGGTGCATGACGGGCTGCACTTGCGGAAATATTATCTCGACATCTCCAAATCGGAGCAGAAGACGCGGCTGGCGGCGCGCCGCAAGGACCCGCTGAAGCAGTGGAAGATTTCGCCGGTAGACGAGGCGGCGCTGAAGAATTGGAATCCGTACACCAAGGCGCGCAACGAGATGTTCGAGCGCACCAGCCACCCGCACGCGCCCTGGAACGTGGTGATCGCCAACGACAAGAAGGTGGCGCGGCTGGAATTTCTACGCGACCTGCTGGGCGGCTTCGAATATCGCGGCAAAAACCGGAAACTATGCCGCCCCGACCGCGGCATCGTCTTCGAATGGTCGAAGAAGAAGCGCAAAGTGCTCGCGGCGTAATCGCCGTCACAAACTCTGGATCACCTGCCGCAATCTGCCCTGGACCTCATGGGCGGCGTCCTTAAGGCGCGGATTGTCGATGGCTTGCATCGACGACACCGGGTCGATCGCGGCAATCTCTGTGTGCCCGTCGCCGGCCTCCTGCACCACGACGTTACAAGGCAGCATGGTACCCACCTTGTCTTCGACCTGCAGCGCCTTCAGCGCCAGCGCCGGATTGCAGGCGCCGAGGATGCGGTACTCGCGAAAATCGATACCCAGCTTGGCCTTGAAGGTGCTCTTCAAATCGATTTCGGTGACGATGCCGAAGCCTGCCTGCTTGAGCGCTTCGGTCGTCCGGCGTAGAGCCTCGTCGAAGCCGACGGACAGCGTCTTGGAAAAATAATAGCTCATCGCAGCTTCCTTCCGGGAGGCTCAGCCGCCCAGATCCTGTTTCTTCTGGAGGTATTCGTCGCGGTCGATCTCGCCCTTGGCATAGCGCTCTTCGAGAATGGTGCGGGCCGGGGAATTCTGCAGGTGCGGCCGATGGCTGCCGCCGAGAATGCGGGCGAGCACGATGACGACCACGATGATGACTACGAGCGACAGCAAAGAGGAAATTCCATGCGCCAGAAACCACCAATTCCACCACCAGCCATTGCCATCCCAGCTCCACATCATGGACATATCGCCTTGCCGGTTACCTATCGAGAATAACCTCGTAACATGAACTTGTCATGATCGTCTTTTTGGACTGCGTCGCGGTCTACAACAATGTCGGTTGGTCGCCGTTGCGCTTCGGCTTGGACGGCGGCTTGCCGGCCCTGCGCAGGTCGAGGCCGCGGCCGGAGGTGTGCAACAGCGCCTTCAATTCGTCGATCGTCGCCGGTTCTTCGCCCAGCCATTTTGCCCAGCCGTCGTCCGCCAGCAGGGCGGGCATGCGCTCGGTGATCGTGGCGATCAGCGGATTCGCTGGAACAGTCACCATCGCAAAGGACAAGAGGGGCATCTCGTTAGGCTCCCGCCAGCGCTCCCAGATGACGGCGATGGCGATGGGTCCGCCGTCTTGCGGCGTCAACACATACTGCTCGGTCCTGGTCGGCGTGATCTCTTTGCCTTCATTGAAAGTGGAGACGGCGATCAGCCCGCGACGGTACCGGAATGCCTCGCGGAAGGTCGGCTTGGTATCGACGGTCTCGGCGCGGGCATGGATGTGCGGCCTTCCGGCGGTCGGGTCCTTGGCGCCGGGTGGCACCAGGCCCCAGCGCATGCGGACCGCTTTGCGCTGCTTCGCGCGGTTCAGCGTAATGACATTGGCGAAGCGCATCGGCGTGACGGTGTCGTCCTGTGCGCTGGCCGTGCTCCCGACCAGTTCCGACAGCCGCACCGCCGTTCCGGTCGCCATCATCTGGGTGAATTTTCCGCACACTGGCGATACTCTCTTGGCGGATCTCGCCAGACGATATTTGCGTGAAACTTGGCGACCCCGGGGTGACTCGAACACCCGGCCTACGGTTTAGGAAACCGCCGCTCTATCCTGC
>JAGWVX010000121.1 GCA_018970685.1 Alphaproteobacteria bacterium
TTATGGGATACGATTCGCGAGCTTACACTGAAATCAAATGCTCCCGCTTGCGTCTATGAAGAAGGCGATCTCATCAAGCGCGCCATTAGGGACCTCTATAACAAGGATGTGACGGAGGTTGTGGTCGAGGGCGATGACGGCTATCGCAATGCCAAAGACTTCATGCGCATGCTGATGCCGTCGCATGCCAAAAATGTGAAGACGTACAAGGAGATCGTGCCGCTTTTCCAACGCTACCAGATCGAGTCACAACTCGATGCAATGTTCTCTCCAACGGTAACGTTGAAGTCCGGCGGCTATATCGTCATCAATCAGACGGAAGCGTTGGTCGCTATCGACGTCAACTCCGGGCGCGCAACACGCGAACATTCGATTGAAGATACCGCAACCAAGACCAACCTCGAAGCTGCCGACGAAGTCGGACGGCAGTTACGTCTGCGCGATCTAGCCGGTCTTATTGTCATCGATTTCATCGATATGGAAGATAGCCGCAACGACCGCGCCGTCGAAAAGCGGCTGCATAACGCGGTGAAAAACGACCGTGCACGGGTGCAGATCGGCAAGATCAGCCAGTTTGGTCTGCTCGAAATGTCCCGTCAAAGGCTGCGCGCCGGCGTCATCGCCGGATCGACGGTGCCCTGCCCCCATTGCGGCGGTCAGGGCATTGTTCGCTCGGTGGAATCGACATCGCTGCGGGTACTGCGCGGCCTGGAAGAAGAAGCACAACGTCAACGCGCCGAGAGCCTTGTCGTGCGCGTCGCTACAGATGTCGCCATCTACACGCTCAACCAGAAACGCCACGAGCTGGCACGGCTGGAGAGCGAATACGGCATCACCGTTACTTTCGAACCTAAGGATGATCTCAAGGCCGGCGATTTCGACGTCGAACGCATTGGTCAGCGCGACCCGGCGAGCCGTCCGAAACTTCCGGCACCTATTGAGGCCACTCCTGTCGCTGAAGAGGTAGAATCTGAAGCGGATATCGTCGAAAATGAAAAGTCGGAAGAGGACGAACCGCAAAAAGAACGAGAATTGACGGCCGAAGCCAGACAGAATCAACAACTAGGCGAAGGCGGCGGCCGCCGCAGGCGCCGCCGCCGCAGGCGTGGTGGACGAGACCGCGACCGTTCATTCCAAAATGATCAACGAAACGACCAGGGGCCTCACGCCATCCAAAATGCGCCGAATGCCGACAGGCGGGGGTTAGGCTCGGATAACATGAACGGTGGCGCCGCCGTCGGTGAGCAATCGGACCAACTTGAAGCTGGTGACCGCTTACCGCAGTCCGGCGATGTTCAGTCGAGCGAACAGCAAAACGGCGAAGGTGGCCGCCGACGTAAACGCAGGCGTAGACGTGGGCGTCGGGGCGGGCGAGATCGGGACCATTCCGGCAGCGGCGAGCAATACGTCACCAGCGGCGCGCCTTCCGAAGAGCCAATCGGAGACCGTTTCGGACAGTTCGAGGAAATCGACACGACGCCGCGCGAGGAACCTCGCAGCCCGCCCGGAGCCCAACCTGTTCCGGAAGCTGTCCCAAATGCGTCGTCCACGCCCGTCTGGTCACTGAAGGCTGAAGGCGCAGAAACCCCAAAACCAAAGCAAGATAAGCCTGCGACGCCGGCAACTGCGCCCGAAGCTACTGAGACGCCGTCGGTACCGACAAAAAAAGGCTGGTGGCAGAAGGCTTTCCGCCTCGACTAACTTCAGGTCTTCTACGGGCTGGACGCGATTGCGCCCAGTCCGTGGGCCGCCGGGTCGGATAAGGCAGCGCAGACACCGTCAGAGCACACGATGGCGTTGACGGTGTCATATGGTGCAACTCCAGTTGAATGCAATTGGCCCCGCGTGAGGATCGTTTCTCCGTGCGCGATGCGCGTGAGGGCATAGGCAATCGCGGCCGAGCCGTTCGGTCCTCCCGCTCCCGCCCCAACCAAGGCGGCGGCGCCATCGGCACTGGGGCTCGCAATTACTGGCGTGAGGAATGCCGAGGCGAGTCCTGCACCGCTAGAAGAAGGCGAGCGCGCCAGTGTCACACCGGTGCCTAGCGCGGTATGCCCAGAGCCAAAGGGGCCGTTCATCGTCACCGCGCAGGCGACCGCCTGTCCCGTGGCGTCGGTTGCGGCAAAACCCGTTGCACCGAGATCCTGCGGCAGGCTTTTCACGCCAAAGCCGTCGAGCGTCTCTTTCACAGCGACAATCACCGCCGCCTCGGCGTCGCTTGTACCGGTTGGCGTGGATTGCGCCCGCACAAGATTGTCCAGCAGGGCTCCGGCAAAGGCCCCTGCCCCGGTGCGAGATGCAGGCAGGAAAACATAATCGTTGCCGATTTGCATCACACGCGGCGTTCCGCTCATTGCGCGATAACCGGACAACTCGGCGGCGGTAATGGCGCCGCCCTGGGCCAAGGAATACACAACAATCTTGTCGCCTACGTTCCCGGAATAGAAACCCTCCGGCCCTTGCTCGCGGATGGAGGCCAGCGTGTTGGCAAGTTCATCGTTTTTTACGACGTTACCGGCCACCCTGACGTGCCCCGATTCATCCATGAACTCGCTCGCCAACCCGGCGTCGAGGCGAATGACATTCTCGGCGTCCTTGAGACGTGCTGCCAAGGCGCGCGAAATCGGAAAACCCACACGTGCATAACCTTCCGCAGGCGCAACCACCTTCTGCCAGGGAAGCGCACCATATGCGTTTTGCATCAGTGCAAATCCCCGCACGTTGCCCGGCACGGCGTATGCTCCGCCGCCGGCCGCATCGCGGGTGAGGAAATCGAACTCCTCGCTTCGATTGCGTGCCGGATCGTGAACAACGCAAGTACCGCCGCCGCCAAGCCCGGCTGCTACCGGATAAGTTACCGACAGTGCGAAATACATCGCTGCCGCCGCGTCTACAGCGTCACCGCCCTGTGCCAGGATTGCCGCACCCACTTTCACCGCGAATGGTTCGTCGCCGACCACCATCGCAGTTGGCCTTACCTCTCCACCGAGTCCTAATGTATTACCGAGGTTGATCGAACAGCCGGCGAGCGGGGCGAGCAGCAGCAGGCCGGCTGCGCCGGCAAGAATGCGTGTGCGAAACATGAATCCTGCGTAATCCTTGGCTGGTTAATGACGAAATCGGCAAGTTCGCGTCCGTTGACGCAAGCACGTGGTGCACCTACCGTCCCCGGCGAGGGTTCGGGGGGAGAGGAGAGTTCAAGCTTTGTCGTTTTGCAACCCTTTGCGGCAAATCCTTCGTCGCAGGACCCATCCGGCTTTGGCACGCGTATTAGCCTTTGCCGTGGGCTTCGTCGGCGCAGCTTACGTTTTTGCGCAGCCCGTCTTGGCCCAAGGCATTGACCTTTTGCAAGATACCGAGACCGAACGACTGCTGCGGTCTTACGAAGATCCGATTCTGAAAGTTGCCGGCCTCGATCCTACTGCCGTCAAAATGTACATCGTCAACGACACGTCGTTGAATGCCTTTGTTGCGGAAGGCCAGAATATCTTCGTCAACGCCGGGTTGTTCATCCGCCTCAAGAGTCCCAATGAACTCAAGGGCGTTCTGGCGCACGAAACCGGCCATATGGCTGGTGGCCATTTGATCCGCGACACGGGCGCGATCGCCAAAGCGGAGATTCCCATGCTGCTGTCTATGGTAGTTGGCCTGGGCGCGGCGATCGCTGGCGCCGGCGAGGCGGGGATGGTTCTCATGGGAGTGGGCCAAAGCGCAGCACAGGCAGAGTACCTTGGTTTCAGTCGAGCCCAGGAAGCGACTGCCGACCAAATGGGGCAAAGGTTCTTGCGTGAAACGCATCAGTCCGGTGAAGGGATGGTGCATGTATTCGAGCGCATGGCCGACGAGTCTGCCTCAGCCGGCATTGATGAAAGGAAATTTGCAAGCGATCACCCCGCTGACCGCGATCGCGTTGCTTTGCTGCAGGAAGAGGCCGACTCTTCACCATACCGTGACGTTCCGGATAGCCCCCAATCAATCCACGCTTTTGAGATGATCAAAGCCAAAGTGATCGGTTATCTGCTGCCGGTAAACGAGGTCTTCAATTATTATCCGGTATCGGACAACAGTGAGCCGGCGCGGTACGCTCATGCGATGGTTTACATGCGCCAGCCCAACCTCCCCAAAGCGCTGGACGAGATCAAAAGCCTCATCAAGGACGAGCCAAAGAATCCCTATTTTTACGAGGTGCTGGGGCAGATTTACGTGTCTATGGGACAACCGGTTAAAGGTATCACGCCTTATCAAACATCGGTCAATCTTCTGCCTGATGCGCCTGAACTACGTATCTCCTTAGCGGCGGCGCAGGTTGCCACGGAAAATAAGAACATTGAAAAGGCGGCCGTCGAAAATCTCAAAATCGCTCTGCAGCAAGATGCTGACCAGCCGTTCGGGTGGTACGAGATGGCACAAGCCTATAGCGACCTCGGGAATGAACCGATGGCCAATCTATCGACAGCCGAGCGCTACTATTCGGTAGGCGCTCTTCAACCGGCGGCAATATTCGCCGTACGGGCCCAGAAGGCGCTTGATAAAGGTTCGCCCGACTGGGAACGGGCCAACGACATCATCTCCGTGGCAATTTCGCAATTAAAGCAGAGCAGAGCGCAGGATTGATCTCCATGAACAACCAATGGAAGACCGCAGCCGTTGGAGGATTTATCGGCGCGGCTCTGGCGCTTGTAATTGTGTTCGCGGCTAGCAGCTTAGACTTTCTGCCTGTTACAAGCGATTCTAGAATCCACGCGTATCTGGTTTCTCATCCTGATCTGCTCGTCGAAATGACGGACAAGCTGCAGCAGCAAGAAGAAGCGAAGGACCAGATCAAGCGACAGGCGGCGGTCGATAGGCTTGGGTTGCCTAAGTTCTTCAGCCCCGCGGTGGCGTTCGTCACGGGCCCGCAAAATGCCAAAAAGACATTCGTGGAGCTTTTCGACTACGATTGCCCCTATTGCCGCGCCTCCTTGCCTGCTGTCGAGAAATACTACAACGCGCACAAAAATGACGTGCGCTTCGCGTTTGTGGAATTCCCAATCAAGGGAGATCTGTCGACGATGGCGGCACATGTCGCGGTCGCCGCCCGTATGCAGTCCGACAAGTACGTGGCGTTCCATTTCGCCCTTATGGGCGCGAAACAGTTTGACGAACAGGCGATCTACGCCGCGGCCAAAGCGGCCGGCCTCGATGTTCCCAAGCTGATGGCCGACATGCAGGACCCGTCCGTCGACAAACAGGTCGCTGCATCATTAAGGTTGGGTCAAGAAGCCGGAATTGACGGAACACCGACCTTCATCATCAACGGCAAGGTCCATCCCGGCATGGTCGACGACAAAACGTTAAAGGACTTGACCCAGGGCTGAGAGCGTTCCGGGTTCGAATGTACCACCGGTCAGATACTTCATATTAATCCTGCCAATGGACTTGACGGATCTGCGTAACGCCTCTTCGCCATACGGCCGGCGAGATAGGCAAGCCTACCACCTTCCACCGCATGCTGCATCGCACGCGCCATCGTGACAGGGTCCTTTGCTTCAGCGATCGCCGTGTTCATCAAGACGGCGTCGCAGCCAAGTTCCATTGCCACCGCAGCATCGGATGCCGTTCCCACGCCGGCATCGACAATCACGGGCACCTTCGCATCCTCAATGATCATCCGAATGCCGACGGGATTCTGCACGCCAAGACCAGACCCGATGGGAGCCGCCAACGGCATGATCGCGCACGCGCCCAATTCTTCTAGGCGCTTGGCCATCAGTGGATCGTCGCTGCAATAGACCATGACCTGGAACCCATCCTTGAGGAGAAGTTCGGTGGCCCGCAACGTCTCGATCATATTTGGGTATAACGTTTTCTTGTCGCCAAGGACCTCCAGCTTGACGAGTGTCCAACCGCCCGCCTCGCGCGCCAGCCGGAGCGTTCGCACCGCATCTTCGCCCGTGAAGCAGCCTGCCGTGTTCGGCAAATAGGTGTATTTCTTAGGATCGATGAAATCGACCAGTCGTTCCTGGTCCGGATCCGTCAGATTGACCCGGCGCACGGCGACCGTGACCATTTCCGCTCCACTGGCTTCCAGAGCCGCAGCGTTCTGGGCATAGGTCTTGTACTTGCCGGTGCCGATGATCAGGCGGGAGTGAAATGTTCGCCCGGCGATGACCAATGGTTTATCCACAGGTCTGTCCGGCGTTCTTAGTTCGTTGCCACCCCCGATAAACTGGACAATCTCCAGCTTGTCGCCGTCGCCGACCAAAGTTTCGTCATATTGCGAGCGCGGTACGATCTCGTGGTTGCGCTCAACGGCGATCTTGGCGGGGTTCAGCCCCATCCCTGTCAAAAGCACCGTAACGCTGACGGGCCCGCCCAAGTGCCTGGTTTCTCCATTAATAGTCACTGTAATGGCCATAAAGCCTGTTCCCGATTGGTTGTTTGCCTCGTCCCTATTGCCCAGTATAAAGCCCCACCCGACGTTGTTAACGGAGCCCTTTGTGGCCAAAAAATCCAAAACACTGCCGATATATGTCCTCAACGGCCCGAACCTCAACCTTTTGGGACGGCGGGAACCGGATATCTATGGTCGCACCACGTTGGCCGAAATCGAACAAATGACGGTACAGCGGGCTGACACCCATGGTCTGTCCGTTGTTTTCCGGCAATCCAACCACGAGGGCGAACTGATCGATTGGATACAGGAGGCACGCACCAAATCCACAGGTGTGATCATCAACGGCGGGGCTTATTCTCACACCTCGCTCGCGTTGCATGACGCACTGCGCGCTCTTGACCACCCCGTGGTCGAGGTACACCTCTCGAACCCCTTCGCACGTGAAGACTTCCGCCACCATTCCCGCCTCAGCCCAGTCGCCAAAGGCGTGATCGTGGGTTTCGGCGCGCAAAGTTATGTGCTGGCCATCGATGCTATCGCCTCACTCATCAAAGGTTCTGCGGGATGAATATGAAGGACGTGAAATCAATCGGCGCCCGTATCACCGCCGGCGGCAAGGCGAAGCCTAGCATCGACGCGGCGGCTATCCGCGAGCTGGCCGACTTGCTGGCTGAAACAGGTTTGACCGAAATCGAGATTGAGCAGGGCGGCATGCGATTGCGCGTAGCACGCCAGCACGGTAGCCAATTCGTCGCCGCGTCTCCTCTTTCCTCGTTACAAGCTGCGACGCCTTCAGTGGCCGACCTTCCGCTAACCCCCAAAGGGCCGCAAGCCGGCGCTGTAGCCTCGCCCATGGTCGGAACTGTCTATGTCGCGCCCGAACCGGGCAAGCCGCCGTTTGTGAAGGTGGGCGACACCGTGCAGGAAGGCGACACGCTGTTGATCGTCGAGGCGATGAAGACGATGAACCCGATTCTGAGCCCCCGCAGCGGGAAGGTCGCTGAAATCTGCGTGCATGACGCCGAGCCGGTCGAGTTCGGCCAAACGCTGCTCGTCATTTCCTAATGTTTGACAAAATCCTCATCGCGAACCGCGGCGAGATCGCACTGCGCATCAACCGCGCTTGTAAAGAAATGGGGATTGCCACCGTCGCGGTGCATTCCACCGCTGACGCCGACGCGATGCATGTGCGCCTTGCCGACGAGAGCGTTTGCATAGGCCCTCCGCCGGCCGCTCAATCCTATTTGAACATGCCGGCCATTATTTCCGCCTGCGAGATCACCGGCGCACAAGCCATACATCCGGGTTACGGGTTCCTTTCCGAGAACGCCCGCTTTGCGGAGATCGTCAAGGAGCACAGCATCGCCTTCATTGGACCAGACCCGGCTCATATCCGTTTGATGGGCGACAAAATCGCCGCAAA
>JAGWVX010000122.1 GCA_018970685.1 Alphaproteobacteria bacterium
GAACAGACTTACGATTCTGACACCTTGGCCGGTACCGCTCGATGGACCGCGATCCTCTCGGTGATGATGAGGACGCCCAGCACGGTGGAGGTGTTGCGCGAGAATCCGCTCGGCCTTTACGTCACCGCCATCGCCTGGTCGCGCGATCTGAGCCCAAGCGATATTCGCTGAGGAGGAAGCATGCGCATTCCCATCGTCCTTCCGATTGTTGTCCTGCTTATGACCGTGAGCGCTTGCGCGGCAACGCCGCCGGCGGCCGCCTATCCGAAATCCGCCTTCAAACCGGCAACCCGCGGGCACGATCCGGTGCCGGTCGCGGCGGCACCGCACATTCCGGTCGGCACGGTGATCGGCCCTAAGGCCCCGGCCGCAACAACGCCGCACCATCCGCCCACCTCCGCGGTGGCGCAGGTGGCCGCCGCCAACCGCAAGGCTCTCGAAGAACCCAGCGCGAGCGCCTATCTCGACGCGGTCCAGGTCTATCCCTATTCGGAGAATGCGCTTTACCGGCTCTATGCCGCGCCCTTGCAGGTCACCGACATCACCTTGCAGCCCGGCGAAACCCTGTCCGCCATCTCGGCGGGCGACACCGTGCGCTGGGCTGTCGGCGATACGACGAGCGGCAGCGGGGCTTCCCGAGAGGTCCATGTCCTGGTCAAGCCGTTCGCGGCGGGCCTGAAAACCAATCTCGTCATTCTCACCGATCGGCGCACCTATCATCTGGACCTGCAAAGCACCTCCTACGTCTCCATGGCGGCCATCTCCTGGCGCTATCCGAATGACGGCGTGATGGCAATCAAGAACGATCCGGCGGCAACCCTATCTCCGACCATCGCCAGCGGGATCGCGCTTGGCGATTTGCATTTCGGCTACAAGATCAGCGGCGATACCCCGTCCTGGCGACCGCTGCGCGCCTTCGACGACGGTCATAAGGTTTATATCGAGTTCCCCAAGAACCTGACGGAGGGCGACGCGCCGCCCTTGTTCGTGATCGACGCCGACGGCGGCAGCGATCTTGTCAATTACCGCGTGCGCGGCCGTTACTACGTGGTCGACCGGCTGTTCAAAGCCGCCGAGTTGCGCCTGGGCCAGAATAGCCAGGACATCGTGCGCATCACCCGGCCGGACGACAACAACGCACGCGCCGGTCTCCCAACCCTGTTCGGCGGGTGAGCGACATGCCCGAGACTGGTGCCGCCCCTCCAGACCTCAAGTTGGCCCCAGAATCTTTTGCCCTGAGGGCAGAGCCGCGGCCGGTCGTGCGCTTCAAGCGCAATCTGCTGATCGCGATCGCCGCGATCGGCTCTCTTGGCATCTTCGGCGCGGCCGCCTTTGCCCTGCGCGGACCCGATGCGATCGATCATGCCGCCGGCAACGCTGTCCCCCACGTCAACCGCAAGCCGGCCCCCGACGAATTGTCGGCCCTGCCGTCGCGCTACGACCAGATCAAGCTCGGTCCGCCTTTGCCAGGCGATCTGGGGGTGTCCGTAGTCGCGCGCGAAAAGAGCCTCGGGCTTTCGCCCGCTGACGGCAGCCCGAGGCCCAATCCGACGGATGCCGCCTCAGAAGCCGATGCCATGCGGTTAGTGCAACAGGCCCGTCAAGCCGATGAATCGGGCGTGTTGTTTCGGATTTCGCGCGCGGCCGGACCGCGGGCGCCGGTACCGTCTTCGACAGCGAACCAAAGCGGCGAGGGCAGCCCGGTGCCGGCCGCCGCGCAGGGTTCCGCAGACACCGATAGCGCTCTCGCCCTCGATCCCTCCCGCGATCCCAACGCCCAGGGGCGCAAGCTGCGTTTCGTGAGCCAGAAGACGGATGCGGACATCTACAATCCGCACGCCCTGCAGCAGCCGCTCTCGCCTTACGAAATTCTGGCCGGCACCATCATCCCGGCAAGCCTGATCACCGGTTTGAATTCGGACCTGCCGGGTCTGGTTGTGGCGCAAGTGACCGAAAATGTCTTCGATACGGTCACCGGCATGATTTTGTTGATTCCGCAAGGATCGCGTCTCATCGGCAGCTACGACAGTGTCGTGGCATTCGGGCAGAGCAGGGCGCTGGTGGTTTGGCAGCGCATCATCATGCCGGACGGATCCTCGATCCAGATCGACAATCTACCCGCCACAGACGCCCAAGGCTATTCCGGGCTTGAAGACGACGTCGATTATCACACCTGGACGCTGCTCAAGGGGATCGCGCTTTCGACGCTGCTCGGGGTCGGCACGCAGGCGAGCTTCGGCAGCAACAACAGCAATCTCGTCGAAGCCATTCGCCAGTCGACACAGGAAAGCACCAACCAGGCCGGGCAGCGCATGGTCGAGAAGGATCTCGACATCCAGCCCACCATCACCATACGGCCCGGCTGGCCGCTCAATGTTGTCGCGCACCAAGACTTGATTCTCAAACCCTACAAGGAATGAATGCGATGGCCGATCTCAAACTGTGTCGTTTGCCGGACCGCGTACCCGTCAAGCTCACCATCACCGTGCCGCCCGATCTGCACAAAGCGCTGCAAATCTACGCCGAATTGTATCGTACAACCTACGGCGACGACGAATCCATCCAGACTCTTATCCCGTTCATGCTGCGGAACTTCCTGGATGCCGATCGTGGTTTCGCCAAAGCCTCGAAAGTGCGCAGTACCACCGAAGCCGCGACCGGCCCTGCGACGCGGCCGCGCCGTGTGCGAGCCCGCGCCACCACCGAAACGTCGCCGAACCTGAGCTGAAAGGAGCATGTGCCATGGCCGTCATCGGAACGTTTGCACCCACAAAGGACGGCGGATGGGCCGGAACCATCCAAACCATGACCATCAACGTCAAGGCACGCATCGTTCCCAACGACAATCGCGACAACGATCAGGCGCCGGCCTTCCGCATCTTTGTCGGAAGGAGCGAACTGGGCGCGGCGTGGCGGCAGCGCTCAAACGCTGATCCGCCGCGTGCGTATCTCAGCGTGAAACTCGACGATCCCGCGCTGCCTGAAGGGATCTCGGCCGCGTTATTTGAGAACGAGGACGGGAAGGAAGCGCAACTGGTGTGGAGTAGGCGACCGTAGCGCCAGCTTGAGCGCTGCCAGGATCAACTCAGAGGCGGTTTGAGAAGATCCGACAAGAAAATCTGAGCTGGGCGACTGCAATTCGGCGGCGCTGTTTTGCGGCAAGGTTGGCAGACCGCTGATCTTGTTTGGACACACAGAACAGAGAAAGGAATGTCATGAGCCACAGAGCAGCACATATGGATATGTCGAGTTCCGCTGCAAGAGCAGCCATACCATTTGAGGAGCGCCTTACCTGTTCTGTAGCAGAAGCCTGCACTGCCGTGGGACTGAGCCGCTCCAAGATTTATGAACTTATCAGCGGCGGTGCCGTTGAGACTGTGATGATCGGCCGGCGACGGCTCGTTAGAGTGCCCTCGCTGAAAAGACTGCTGTTGCCGAGTCCGTAAGCATGTCGGTATGAGTGCCCAGGTGGCCATGGCGATGAAAGAAAGAGCCATAAAATACTTAAACTTGGACTTCCTGAGTGTGCGCCGGGAGACCGGGCAAGGAGTAGTTGGTGCAAGTCCGACACGACAAAGGTGTAGCGAACCACGTTGGCCCCGAGCCGTGCGCAGTCATCCGTGAGGATGGTGGCGAAGCGTCGGTAGGGGAGAGCATAGGCCAGCCATTGAGCCGCGAAAGAAGATTTTCCCGGGTGCCGACGCTGTACTCAGAGCGGAAGGCGAGACGACTGGGCGCGCCAGCGCGAGCACCCAGTGGGCCCGGCGTGGTCGTAGACCCTGGCATGTGCAGACGCTCCTTGTACGGGAACCGGGAGATCCCACGTCTGGCTGGCGGCGTTGCCGCACCAGCCCGCATCGGGAAGGCGAGGAGCCGTAGCCGATGATGCACGGAGGTGGGAAGTCAGACTCCGCCATAGTAGCTGTGAAGCCGACGAACAAAGCCGGGCGACCGGCAGCGGAGTCGGTGGAGCCAAGGGCGGAGGCCAAGGGGAATGCGGACCAGCAAAGCATGCGCCGGGCACAGGACCGGGAAAGCGTGTCACAGGCGCTGGAGCGCATACGACAAGCCGCAAGGCAAAGGAAGAAGGAACGGTTCACCACGCTCCTCCACCACATCAGCACCGAACAGCTCCGGACGGCGTTCTTCGAGCTTAAACGAAGCGCCGCTCCCGGGGTGGACGGGCGGAGGTGGCAGGACTACGGGGCAGACCTCGAGAGCAATCTCGCGGAACTGCATGATCGTGTCCAACGGGGAGCGTATCGGGCACTGCCATCCCAACGACGATACATTCCAAAGTCGGACGGAAGACAGCGCCCACTGGCAGTTGCCGCCATCGAGGATAAGATTGTCCAGCGAGCGGCGGCTGCAGTGCTGAATGCGATCTACGAGGAAGATTTCCTCGGATTCTCGTATGGGTTCCGGCCGAAGCGCAGTCAGCACGATGCGCTGGATGCACTGATAGTCGGGATCACCAGCACATCGGTGAACTGGATTTTAGACGCTGACATCCGGAGCTTTTTCGATTCGGTCGATCAATCATGGCTCGTCCGTTTCGTGGAACATCGGATCGGCGACAAACGCATCATCCGCCTGATCCGGAAATGGCTCAAGGCGGGCATCCTCGAAGACGGGGTTGTAACGGTCAGTGAGAATGGGACTGGTCAAGGCTCGGTGATTTCACCGCTGCTCGCCAACGTCTACCTGCACTACTGTTTTGATCTTTGGGCCGAGCGCTGGCGACGGCGCGAGGCTACGGGCAACGTAATCATTGTGAGATTTGCCGACGATATCGTCGTCGGTTTCGAGCATGAAAGCGACGCCCGGCGCTTCTGGGAGGCGATGCGCGAACGGTTGCAGGAGTTCTCGCTGACGCTGCATCCGGACAAGACCCGGCTGATAGAGTTTGGTCGCTATGCGGTGGCCAACCGAAAGCAGCGCGGGCTCGGAAAACCGGAGACCTTCACTTTCTTGGGCTTTACTCTCCTCTGCGGACAATCGCGGAAGGGCCACTTCCTCCTCAAGAGGAAGTCCCGTTGCGACCGCATGCGCGTCAAGCTTCAGAAAATCAAACAGGAACTGCGTCGGCGCATGCATCAACCTATCCCTGAACAGGGGAAATGGCTGAAGCGGGTCGTCACGGGATACTTCGCCTACCACGCAGTACCCACGAACAGTCACGCTCTTATAGCATTCCATTACCACGTCACCGATCTCTGGCGACGCTCGCTCAGGCGGCGTAGTCAGAAGGATCGGACGACTTGGAAACGGATCACGCGACTGGTCAACGATTGGCTCCCAAAACCGGTCATCCTTCATCCTTGGCCGAATCAGCGATTTGCCGTCAGGCACCCAAGGTGGGAGCCGAGTGCCCGAATCGGGCTCGCTCGGATCTGTGCGGGGGGCGCTCAGCAATGAGCGTCCCTACCGCGATCCGTTTCGTATGTGCGGCCGTAGTGGCGGGCCGTGACAGTGGAAAAGTCTTCTTCAACCGAACGCGCTACACCATCAATTGGGACAACGCCCTCGTTTCGCCGCTTTCCGGAAAAACCACCTCGTCCAGCGCCGATTGCGGCACACCCATGTGCTCGGCGAGTACCCCTTTGAACAGCGCGCGCAAATCGGTGCGCGCCGGCTGGTCGCGCCCGTCGCGCAAGGCCGGAGTTTTGAGCCCGACCCAGTCCGCCTTGACTGAGCCGCCGGCCACCGCGCCGCCGAGGAGAAACGCTGCGCCGCCCGTGCCGTGATCGGTGCCGCTACTGCCGTTGACATGAACTGTGCGGCCGAACTCCGTCGCCATGACGATGGCCGTCTTGGTCCACGCCGGACCCAGCGAGGTCTTCAGAGAATCGAGTGCGGTATCGAGCGCCCGCAGTCGCCGTGCCAGTTGGCCGTCTCCAGCCCCTTCCGCGAAATGCGTGTCCCAGCCGCTGACGTCGAGCACCGCCACGCGCGGTCCGTCCGGTAGGGCGAGCAGTTTTCCCGCGCCTTGGAACAGCGGCGAGAGATTTCCATACGTGCCAGATTTCATCATCTTCTGCTCTGCGGGATCGTCCATCGCGGCCTGCGCCTCGGCCTGCAAGGCCAGTGCACTCTTCAGCGAGGCGGCTAGCGCCGTGTCCCCGGCATAAAGTGCCTTCACCTTCGCCAGGAATTCCGCCTCGGGTTCGGGCAGCACGTCAGGCATCCAACTCGTCACCTTTGCGGAGCCCGTGAGCATCAGCGGCGGCGTCTGCTCCACTGCCACGGCCTGTTCGCCGCCCGCCAAGCCCATCGGTTTGAGCGCGCGATTGAGCCAGCCGTCGTCGAGAACATGCGGAGCGGTGCCGCCGGTCTCCAGCACGTTCTGGCCGTCGAAATGCGAGCGGTCGTGATACGGCGAGCAGATATTGTGGAACACCGTGAGCTGCTTGGCGTCGTAATACGACTTCATGTTCGTCAGCGCTGGATGCAGCCCGAAGAAGCCGTCGAGATCGTGCAGCGGATTGGCGCCGGTCTTATTGAGCGCCAGCTGCCCGCGTACGCCTGCATAATCGGGATCGCCATAGGGCGGCACCGCCGCCAGCCCGTCGAGCGCGCCGCGCAGGATGACGACGACAAAACGCCTGTCGGTCGGCACGTTGGCGAAAGCGCAGGTTAGTGGTGCGCCCCAGATGCTGATTGCGCCGGCGGCCATGGTCTTCAAGATCGAGCGGCGTGTGGTCATGGCATCACCTGCGCTGGAATTCGGGGCTGGCGATCAGATAGGCGAGGGCTTCGCCGGGCGTGTTGGCCGCGGCCATCGTCGCTCGAGTCTGCGGTCGCAGCAGCGGCCCCATGCCTGCCTCCGCGATCGCCATCGCGTCGACCTTCGGCGGAATGTGCTGGCCCACCTGCCGCGCCCATTCCACACGGTCGAGCACGGCGTCTGGACCCGACCACGCCTCCGACGCCAGCGGCCAGCCTTTGGGCGACGGCGGCGACAGCGGGAATTCGCCCATCATCCGCGACGTTCCCATAGCGCCGCGGATCTGGTTTTTCACTGCATCGGGATTAGGCTCCGCCTTCGGCAGGCCGAGCAGCCGGTAGGTGGCCGTCACATATTCGACGGGCGTGCGCATCTTGCCCCGCCCCGACCACGCCACCGGATCGTTCACCGCAACCTCCGTCAGCGCGCGCAGATTGCCCTTCGTCCGCCGGAACGTCTTCTCCAGCCGCTCGACGGACTCCATCGGTGGATCGTCGGCAATGAATTCCGCCGCGAATTTTGCCGCGATATGGTGCGCCGTCGCCGGATCGTGCGCCAGGTCGTTGATGGCGTCGACGCAGCCTTGATATCCCGCGTCATAGGTCTTGTCGCGCAGCGTGATCTCGCCGGGCTCGTGGCGCATCGGATAGAATGTGAAGCCGTTGCTACTCCGAATGCCGTTCCGGTCACCGGGCCCGGTTAGGCTCCAGCCGGTCAGCAGTTTCGCCATGGCGATGACGTCGGCCTGCGTGTAGCCGCCGTTGACGCCCAGCGTGTAGAGCTCCATCAACTCGCGCCCGAGGTTCTCGTTGATGCCCTTGTGCGTGCGTAGGCCCGCCGGCGAATTGGGCCCGATGGACTCCGCATTGTTGAGATAAAGCAGCATGGCGGGGTGATGCATCGCCGCCTGCGTCATCTTCTCGAAGCTGGCGTTGATGTACGGGCGTATGGCTTCGCGTTCGAAGGCGCCGACGAACATCGCGGCGCCGCCGTTTGCCGTCGAGACCACGAAGTGATTGCTCCAGAACCAGACCAGGCGTTCGGCAAAGGGCTTGCCGGTAGTGAAGCCGTG
>JAGWVX010000123.1 GCA_018970685.1 Alphaproteobacteria bacterium
CCTTGCCGTCGTGCACGGCGAAGACGATGTTGGTGTTGCCGGCGTCGATAGCGAGCAGCATGGCCTATCCGAAAAAGACTTCACCGGCCGCGATCGCGCGGCTGACGCCGCCCGGCAAACCGAGCAGCAGCGCACCGCTCTCGTCGATCCCCTGAAACACGCCGATGATCTCCTCGTTCGTCAGTCGGGCCCGGATGCGCGAGCCGATCCCGGAGGCGCGCGCCAGCCAAGCCTCGCGCACCGGCGCAAACCCTTGCGCGCGCCACGCCTCATACCACTTCGCGAAGGCGGCAGCGAGGTGTAGAAGCGCGTCCTTGGGCTGCGGCGGCGTCACGCCTGCCGCCCTGAGCGAGGTAGCGGGGAACTCCGCGTCCTCCGGAAACATCGCCAGATTGACCCCGACGCCAACCGCCAGCCACGCCGCCTTGCCGTCGGGCCGGCTTTCGGATTCGAGCAGGATGCCGGCAAGCTTGCGGCCCGAGGACAGCACGTCGTTGGGCCATTTGAGCTTGAAATCGGCCGACGGTGCGAAGGCCGCCAACATGTCGGACACGGCAAGCGCGGCGGCGAAGGACAGCTGCGCGCACTCCCCCGCGGGCTTCTCGGGACGAACAAGCAGCGTGGCGAAGAGATTGCCCGAGACGGAATCCCATGTCCTGCCTCGTCGGCCGCGTCCGGCAGTCTGGCGCGCCGCAGTGATCCACAACGGCATGGTGACGCCCGACGCGGCGCGGCGGCGCGCTTCCTCGTTGGTGGAGTCGATTTCGTTGAAACCCAGCAGCGCGTACCCTTGCGGCCAGGCGACAGCGTTCACCGGAACAATGCCTGCGCCGCCGTCATCGCGGCACCGATCAGCGGACCTGGGACGAAGACGAATAGCACGGTGAAGGCGGTGGACAGCGCCAGGATGGCGCCCATGCCGCGGCCCATCTCACGGTCGAAGGGCTTCGCCGGCTCGTCGAAATACATCACCTTGACGATGCGCAGATAGTAGTAGGCGGCCACGCAGCTCGCGAGGAAGCCGAGCGCGGCCAGGACATAGAGGTGCGCTGCGACCGCCGCCAGGAACACGTAAATCTTTGCGAAGATGCCCGCCAGTGGCGGCAACCCGGCGAGGCTCAGCATCAGCGCGGCCAGCGCAAACGCCATGCGCGGACGGCTGCGCGCCAGACCGGCGAGGTCGGCGATGGTTTCCACCGCTTCGCCGTCGCGCCGCATCGCCTGGATGCAGACGAAGACGCCGATATTCGTCGCCGCATAGAAGGCCAAATAGAACAGCATGCCCTGCACGCCCATCAGCGAACCGGCCGCGAGCCCGAGCAGCGCATAGCCCATATGGCCGATGGAGCTGTAAGCCATCAGGCGCTTGATATTGTTCTGCCCGATGGCGGCGAAGGCGCCGAGCCCCATCGACAGCACCGAGACGAATTCGATGATCTGGCGCCACTGATGCAGCGCATCCGGGAACGGAATGATCATGGCGCGAATGAACATCGCGAAAGCGGCGACTTTGGCAGCCGTAGTGAAGAAAGCGACAATCGGGGTCGGCGCACCTTCGTAAACGTCCGGCGCCCACATATGGAACGGCACGGCGGACAGCTTGAAGGCCAGCCCCGCGATCAAGAACACCAGGCCAAAGATCAGACCGATGCCGATGCCCGAGGCTTTGATGACGTGAGCCACACCGGCAAATTCCGTGGTGCCGGTGAAGCCGTAGATCAGCGAAATGCCGTAAAGCAGCATGCCCGAGGACAGCGCACCGAGGACGAAATACTTCAGGCCGGCTTCGGTGGAACGTTGCGAGTCGCGGTTGAAGGCGGCAAGCACATAGAGCGCCAAGCTCTGCAGCTCCAGGCCGAGGTAAAGCGAGACGAAGTTGGCGGCGGAAACCATCAGCAACATGCCGAGGGTGGAAAGTCCAATTAAAACAGGAAGTTCGAAGCGGACCTTGCCCTCTTCCTCGAAGAAGCGCCGCGCCATCAGCACGCAGAGCGCAGCGGATGACAGAACCACCAGCTTGGCGAAGCGCGAAAAGCCGTCGACGATGAAGGCGCCGTGGAACGCGCCAGCGTCGGGCGCGACCGCGGCGAAATAGCCCGCCGCGATCATCAGCAGGACCATGAAGATCGACAGAAGGTTCGTGGACTTGTCGCCGCGCATCGCCCCGATCAGGAGCGCCGCCATGGCGCCGATGGCCAGAATCAGCTCGGGCAGAAGGGTCAGAAGATCGGCCTGGATATTCACCGCATATCTCCCCGGCTGGCGAGCTTGATCTGTTTTTGATGCGGCGCCTGGTCGTAGGCGACTTCCGCCTTATGCTGCGCGATCAAATGCGCGACCGAAGCGCTGGTCACGTCGAACACCGGCTTGGGATAGACGCCCAACAAAACGGTGGCCGCGACCAGCGGCGCCAGGATCGCGAACTCGCGCAAGCTGAGATCCTTGATCGTCATCAGCGCCGGCTTCACCAGCTCGCCGAAGATCACGCGCCAGTAGAGATAGAGCATGTAGGCGGCGGAGAGGATCACGCCAGTGGCGGCAAAAATCGCCACCCAGGTGTTGACCCAGAATGCCCCGAGCATGGTGAGGAACTCGCCGATGAAGCCCGAAGTCCCCGGTAGACCGATATTGGCCAGCGCGAACACCATGAAGCAGGCCGCATAGACCGGCATGCGATTGACCAGCCCGCCATAGGCGGAGATCTCGCGCGTGTGCATACGGTCGTAGATCACGCCGACGCAAAGGAAGAGTGCGGCGGAGACCACGCCGTGGCTCAACATTTGGAAGATGCCGCCGTCCACGCCCCATTGCGTAAGCGTGAACAGGCCCATGGTCACGAACCCCATATGGGCGACGGAGGAGTACGCAATCAGCTTCTTCACGTCTTCCTGGGCCAGCGCGACGAACGAGGTGTAGATGATCGCCATGATCGACAGAACGAAGATCAGCGGCGTAAAGGTCACCGAAGCCGAGGCGAACATCGGCAAGGAGAAGCGCAGGAAGCCGTAACCGCCCATCTTCAAGAGAATGCCTGCCAGGATCACCGAGCCGGCCGTCGGCGCCTCGACATGGGCGTCCGGCAGCCAGGTGTGCACCGGCCACATCGGCATCTTCACCGCGAAGGATGCGAAGAAGCCGAGCCACAGCAGGCTCTGCATCGCCACCGGGAAGTGCACGGTGTCGATAATGGTCTCGATGTCGGCGGTGCCCGCGTAGAAATACATCGCCAGCACGGCCAGCAGCATGAACAGCGAGCCCAGCAATGTATAGAGGAAGAACTTGAAGCTGGCATAGACGCGCCGTTTGCCGCCCCACACCCCGATGATAATGAACATCGGGATCAACCCGCCCTCGAAGAAGACGTAGAACAGGAACAGATCGAGCGCCGCGAACACGCCCATCATCAGGGTCTCGAGCACCAAGAAGGCGATCATGTATTCGCCCACCCGCGTCTTGATGGATTCCCAGCTCGCCAGGATGCAAAACGGCATCAGCCCGCCGGTCAGCACGATGAACAGCATCGAGATGCCGTCCACGCCCATGTGATAGCTGATCCCATTCCCCATCCAGGCGGCGCGCTCGACGAACTGGAAGGCAGCGGTGGAGCCGTCAAATTTCACCCACAGCAGCAGCGTCAGCGCGAAATCGACGATGGTGACGATCAGCGCCACCCAGCGCGCCGTGTTGGCGATCGTGTTTTCGGACCCACGGGCGAGCAGAATGAACAGTGCGCCCAGTAGCGGCAGGAAGGTGATGATGCTGAGAAGGTGGCTCATGAGGAAGCTCATGGCATGCCTCCCGTCACCACGAAGAATGTCGCGAGCACGAAGACCCCGATCAGCATGGCGAAGGCGTAGTGATAGACGTAGCCGGACTGCAGCTTGACGGCGCTGCGAGTGGTCACGAGCACGCGGGCGGCGATGCCGTCAGGCCCCAGCCCGTCGATTATCGTACCGTCGCCGAACTTCCACAGGAAGCGGCCGAACTTGAGCGCCGGCTGCACGAAGAGGAAGTCGTAGAGTTCGTCGAAGTACCACTTGTTGTAAACGAAGGTGTAGATGAGCCCCTTGCGCGCCGCCATCTTCGCCGGCAGCTCCGGGTTCATGATATAGTAATAGTAGGCGACCCCGAAACCGAGCAGCGTGAAGACGAAGGGCGTCAGTTCGACCCAAAGCGGTATCTCTTTGCCGCCGCCATGGCCGTAAGCTACCGCCACCGCGTCGCGCCAAAAGCCGGCCGAATCCACACCGATAAAGTCATGCGCGAAAATGGCGCCAGCGATTAATGCGCCTGTGGCGAGCACGCCCAGCGGGATCAGCATGGTCAGCGGAGACTCGTGAACGTCTTCCAGCTTGACGCCATGACCGTGGCCATGATGGCCCTCGCCGCCCCGGAACTTGCCATGGAAAGTCATCAGAAACTGCCGCCAGGAATAGAACGAGGTCAGCAACGCGGCGATGGCCGTCAGCGCGAAGGCGTATTGGCCGACCGGCGTACCGGCGAGATAGGCCGCGTTGATGATGCTGTCCTTGGAATAGAAACCCGCGGTGCCGATGCCAAGCAGCGGAATGCCGAAGCCGGTAAGCGCCAGATTGCCGATCAGCATCGTCAGCCAGGTGAAGGGCAGCCGTTTCGCAAGACCGCCCATCTTGCGCATATCCTGCTCGTGGTGCATGGCCACGATCACCGAGCCGGCCGCGAGGAACAGCAGCGCCTTGAAGAAGGCATGCGTGAAGAGGTGGAACATCGCTGCGCCGTAAGCCGACACACCCGCCGCCGCGAACATGTAGCCAAGCTGCGAGCAGGTCGAATAGGCGATCACGCGTTTGATGTCGTTCTGGAACAGGCCGATCGTTGCGGCGAAGAACGCCGTCGAGGCGCCGATGATCGCGACAACGGCAAGCGCGTCGGGAGCGTGCTCGAACATCGGCGAGCAGCGGCATACCAGAAACACGCCAGCGGTGACCATCGTCGCGGCATGGATCAAGGCGGAGACCGGCGTCGGGCCCTCCATGGCGTCCGGCAGCCAGGTATGCAGACCAAGCTGGGCCGACTTGCCCATGGCGCCGACGAACAAGAGCAGGCACAGCGTGGTCAGGATATCAACATTGTGCCCGGCGAACAGGAAGGTCTTGCCGGCCATGGCGGGCGCGGCGGCGAATACCGCGTCGAAGTTCAGCGTCTTGAAGATATAGAAGACACCGAAGATACCGAGCGCGAAACCGAAATCGCCGACACGGTTGACCACGAAGGCCTTAATCGCCGCGGCGTTGGCGCTTGGCTTCTTGTACCAGAAGCCGATCAAGAGATAGGAGGCCAAGCCGACGCCCTCCCAGCCGAAGAACAGCTGCAGGAAGTTGTTGGCGGTCACCAGCATCAGCATGGCGAAGGTGAAGAACGACAGATACGAGAAGAAACGTGGCCGGCCCGGGTCGTCGTGCATGTAGCCGATGGAGTAGAGGTGTACGAGCGAAGAGACGCCCGTCACCACCACCAGCATTACGGCCGTCAGCGTGTCGACGCGGATCATCCAGTCCACTTCGAAATCGCCCGAGGTGATCCACTGCCACAGCATGACGATCTGCGAATGACCGAGGATCGCCACGTCGTAGAAGGCAACGATCGACAGCGCGCAGGACGCGAACAGTGCGACGGTGGTCAGGATTTCGCACAGCCTCGCGCCGAGGAAACGGCCGAACAGCCCGGCGATGGCCGAGGCGACGATGGGGAGGAAGACGATCGCTGTGTACACGCCTCAGCCTTTCAGGAGATTGACGTCTTCGACCGCGATAGTGTGGCGATTGCGGAAGAAAACGACGAGAATGGCGAGCCCGATGGCCGCTTCGGCGGCGGCGACCGTCAGCACGAACAGCGCGAAGACCTGCCCGATCATGTCGCCGAGGTAGGACGAGAAGGCGACAAAGTTGATGTTCACCGCCAACAAGATCAGCTCGATCGACATCAAGATGACGATGACGTTCTTGCGGTTCAGAAAGATGCCGAAGACCCCTATGGTGAACAGCGCAGCGGCAACCGCGAGATAATCGCCCAGACCGATGGTCATGTTCAGCCCCCCTGCCCCGGTTCGACGTCAACCAAGTCCATGGAATTGTCCGGCGTGCGCGACACTTGCCGCCACACCGACTGCCGGCGTACGCCCGGCCGGGCGCGCAGCGTCAACACGATGGCGCCGATCATCGCCACCAATAGCACCAGCCCCGCCACCTCGAAGTAATAGACATAGTCGGTATAGAGGATGCGCCCCAGCGCCACCGTGTTGGAGACATGGGCTGGCATGGCGGCCGCGGCGGCCTGCAGTGCGTGCGGTGTGATGCTCCAGTGATAGGCGACGACAAAGATCAGCTCGATCGCCAGAAGGCCGCCCACCACCAGCCCGGCGAGCAGATATTGCTGCGCGCCTTTCTTCAGCGAGGCGAAGTCGACGTCGAGCATCATCACCACAAAGAGGAACAGCACGGCAACGGCGCCGACATAGACCACGACCAGGATCATCGCCAGGAATTCGGCGCCAAGCAGCACGAAGAGCCCCGCGGCGTTGAAGAACGTCATGATCAGGAACAGCACCGAATGCACGGGATTGCGCGCGGCAATGACCATGAACGCAGCGGCAATCAAGAGCGCCGAGAAGACGTAGAAGGCTATGGCTGTCAGCATGTCCCCGTCATCCGTTCAGCGGTAAGGCGCATCGAGTTCAAGATTGCGCGCAATTTCGCGTTCCCAGCGGTCGCCGTTAGCCAGCAGCCTCGCTTTGTCGTAGTAGAGTTCTTCGCGTGTTTCCGTCGCGAATTCGAAATTCGGGCCCTCGACGATGGCGTCGACGGGACAGGCTTCCTGGCAGAAACCGCAATAGATGCACTTCACCATGTCGATGTCGTATCGCGTGGTGCGGCGGCTGCCGTCCTCGCGCGGTTCGGCCTCAATGGTGATGGCCTGAGCAGGGCAAATCGCTTCGCAAAGTTTACAGGCGATGCAGCGCTCCTCGCCGTTGGGATAGCGGCGCAGCGCATGCTCACCGCGGAAGCGCGGCGACAACGGGCCTTTCTCGAAGGGATAGTTGAGCGTCGCCTTGGGCGCGAAGAAGTAGCGCATCGAAAGCCAAAAGGCCCTTACGAATTCCCAGAGGAATATCTGTCGCGCAGCGCGGTCGAGCGTTGCCATCCTTACCTCACGCGGAATGGTGGAAGACGAGCACCCAGCCCGCCGTCAGCACCACCCAGAAAAGCGACGTCGGCAGGAACACTTTCCAGCCGAGCCGCATCAATTGGTCGTAGCGATAGCGCGGCACCATCGCCTTCACCATCGCAACTAGGAAGAACAGGAACATCACCTTGCCGAGCAACCACAGAACGCCCGGCACGGCGGTCAGCGGCCAGATCGACAGCGGCGACAGCCAGCCGCCGAGGAACATGATCGACATCAAGGCGCATAGCAGCACGATATTGACGTATTCGCCGATCATGAACAGCAGGTAGGGCGTGGACGAGTACTCCACCATGAAGCCGGCCACGAGTTCGGATTCCGCTTCCAGAAGATCAAAGGGCGGACGCTGCGTCTCGGCCAGCGACGAGACGAAGAAGATCACGAACATCGGAAACAGGATAGAGAACGCGAACCAGCCATGCTCCTGCGCACGGACGATGGCCGAGAGATTCAGCGAGCCGGCGAACAACAGCACGGTGATGATGACGAAGCCGATGGAGACTTCGTAGGACACCATCTGCGCCGCGGAGCGCAGCGCCGCCAGGAAGGGATATTTCGAGTTCGACGCCCA
>JAGWVX010000124.1 GCA_018970685.1 Alphaproteobacteria bacterium
CGGCATATCTATCTTGCCCGCCGCCTGCACGCCGTCGACGAACAGCAGCGCGCAGGCTTCTTGCGCGAGCTGCATTACCTCGGCAACCGGCAGCACGACGCCAGTTTCGTTGTTGGCGGCCATCAGCGCGATCAGCGCCCGGCCCTTGCCTTCGCGCAGCATAACACGCAAGGCATCGGCATCGGCGACGCCGTCGCGCGTGACGGGGATCGCATCGAGACGCAGCCCGGCCGTGCGTTCCACCAGCGCCGCGGCATTGGCCAGCACAGATTCATGCTCGACTGCCGAAACGAACAACCGCGTGATGCGCGCGCCGGCGTCGGCGGCGCCGTGTACGGCGCCCCACAACGCCAGTGCATTGGCCTCGGTGCCGCCGCTGGTGAAGACCACGCTAGTCGCCTTTGCGCCGGCCAACGCGGCCACCTTTTCGCGCGCCCGCTCGATCGCGGCGCGAGCGGCACGTCCGGCGCCATGTACTGACGACGCGTTGCCCGGCGGCGCGTGCATAGCCGCCGCTCGTGCTTCGGCGCGCAGAGGCGAACTCGCGTTATGATCGAGATAAACCATCACACTCTTGAACAAATATTTAGGCGGCGACCCGGCTGTTGTCGCTTTCCAGATCGAGCTGGGCCCGGCCCAATACGCGCTTCTCTAACACGTCGGCAAGCGATACGGACGACAGGAACACATGAATCTGCCGGCCGAGTTCCTCCCACAGATCATGGGTGATGCACCGCGCGCCTTCGGTCATGCAGCCCTTGGCGGTGCCTGTCTTGCAGCGCGTCGCCGCGAGCGGTTCGTCCACAGCCATGATGATATCGGCGATACGGACTTCCTCGGAAGGCCGGCTCAACCGATAGCCGCCGCCGGGACCGCGCACGCTCGACACGAGGCCGTTGCGGCGCAGTTTGGCGAACAGTTGTTCCAAATAGGAAAGCGAAATTTCTTGCCGCTCCGCGATGTCGGCAAGCGAAACAGGCCGAGAACCCGCCTCGTGCGTGGCCAAATCGGCCATCGCCATAACCGCGTAGCGGCCTTTAGTACTGAGCCTCATTGCTTTAACTCCAAGCTGCCACGCGCGTTTTCCTTGCTTAAAGGGGGGCCGCTTGGTGTAAGAACAGCGGTCAACCGCGTGGCGTCCGTCAACCGTGGATATAGATTTCCTGAGCTCGTCAGTCAAGAATTCCTCTTGACGCACCGCAAAGAAAAAGTTCTATGCTATTGTTTTCAAATAGTTTTATTTTGGCGACCGCTAAATTGGAAACCCCTACAAGATCACCAAAAATGCGCAGAACCACCGCGCACTAGGGAGCTGTTCCACTCATGCCCGATATCATCCTTCCCGGACCGGCAGGGCGCATCGAAGCGCGCTACCAGCGGCAGAAGACACCCGGCGCGCCGATGGCGCTGGTGCTGCACTCACATCCGCAGTTCGGCGGCACGATGAACAATCCGCTGGTTTATGACCTGTTTCATATGTTTCACGGGCTCGGTTGCACGGCGGTGCGATTCAATTTCCGCGGCGTCGGCCGCAGCCAGGGCACTTTCGATTCCGGCGCAGGTGAACTCTCCGATGCCGCCGCCATTCTGGACTGGATGAACACGCTCTATCCCAACCCGTCTTTTGTCTGGGTCTGTGGCATCTCCTTTGGTGCCTGGATCGGCATGCAATTGCTGATGCGCCGGCCTGAGATCACTGGCTTTATCTCCATCGCGCCACCGGCCAGCATGTACGATTTTGCCTTCCTGGCCCCTTGCCCGGCCTCCGGCCTGATCTTGCACGGCACAAAAGATCTGGTGGTGCCAGAGCCCGATGTTCAAAAGCTGGTCGACCGGCTGACTGCCCAGAAAGGTATTCGGATCACCTACGAGAAAATCGAAGGTGCCAACCACTTTTTCGACAAGCACGAAGCGGAGGTGGTGGAGATGGTCAAGGAATACGCCTCCAACCGGATGAATAATCCGCACGAAGGACGTTAGCGATCGTATCAGCATACATCTGAAGCGAGGCGCATATGAGCAAGCACATTCCAATGATCGTCCTGGCAGCGTTACTGGCAGGATGGTCCTCTATCCCGGCCAAAGCCGACCTTTGGCAGGACGAAAAGCATTGTGCTGCAACGGCCGCCAGCGGCGCGACCCCGGATTCTGTTCTAACCGCGTGCACGGCAGTCATCGAAGATGGAACGGGCGGGCCTGCTGTGCTCGCCGGCGCATACTACAATCGCGGCAACGCACATTACGACAAAAAGGAATTCGCGCTGGCAATTGCCGATTACGATCATGCCATTCTGCTCAAGCCGAACTATCCGACGGCCCTATTCAACCGCGGGCTGGCGAAGTTGCGGTCTAGCGACAAGGCTGGCGGAGACGCGGATATCGCCGCCTCCAAAGCCATGAAGGGCGATTAGGCACCTCACGACGCTTTCCTCCGCTTGCCGTCTCACAGGCCTGTCGCCGGCGGCGGTCCAAACGGCAGGTGGTGTACCGCCAGATTGGGCAAACGGTTCCAATCGGCGGCTTTTTGCCGAGCGGCCATTTGTGCTACACACCCTGCCCTTTTCGCCCTGGGTCATCGCATGACAGACGCGCCAAATTTCAACTCGGAATTCCTTCGCACCGTCGTGGCGCGCGGCCAGTATTACGACGCGACCGACCCCCAGGCGTTGGACGCGCTGTTCGGGAAGGAACGGGTCACCGCCTATATCGGCTTCGATTGCACCGCGCCCAGCTTGCATGTGGGAAGTCTGGTCCAGATTATGACGCTGCGCCGCCTGCAGCAGGCTGGCCATCGACCGATCGTCGTCATGGGCGGCGGCACCACGAAAGTGGGCGATCCGTCGGGCAAGGACGAAACGCGGCAGATTCTGACGCCCGAACAGATCGAGGCGAACAAGAAGAGCATCCTCCGCATCTTCGAGCGTTTCCTCGAATTCGGCGACGGCCCGTCCGATGCCATTATGGTCGATAACGCCGAATGGCTCGATAAGCTCGAATACATTCCGTTTCTGCGCGACATCGGGCGCCATTTCTCGATCAACCGTATGTTAACGATGGACAGCGTCAAGCTGCGGCTCGATCGCGACCAGCCGCTCAGTTTTCTCGAATTCAACTACATGATCCTGCAGTCTTACGACTTCGTTGAGTTGTACCGGCGGTACGGCTGCAAGCTGCAATGCGGCGGCTCGGATCAGTGGGGCAACATCGTCAGCGGCACCGATTTGGGGCGGCGCGTCGAGAACACGGAACTGTTTGGCCTGACCTCGCCGCTCCTAACCACCGCGTCCGGCGCCAAAATGGGCAAGACTGCGGCCGGCGCCGTTTGGCTCAATGCCGATATGTGCAGCCCCTATGATTACTGGCAGTACTGGCGCAACACTGAGGACGCCGATGTGGGCCGCTTCCTGCGCCTTTTCACCGAGCTGCCGGACAATGAAGCCGCACGGCTGGAAGCGCCGCGGGGCGCCGAGTTGAACGACGCAAAAAAAGTGCTGGCGACCGAAGCGACAGCGCTGGCGCATGGGCGCGCCGCGGCCGAACAAGCGGCGGAGACGGCGCGCCGCACCTTCGAGGAAGGTGCGATTGATGAAGGTTTGCCAACGTTCGAGCTTGCACGCGGCAAGCTGGAGGGCCTCGCCGTCACCACGCTAACGCACATGACCGGTCTGACGTCGTCGGCCAGCGAAGCGCGCCGCTTCATCGAAGGCGGCGGGCTACGGATCAACGACGCGGCCGTGAAAGACGTGAAAGCGACGGTGGGTGCGGCCAACGTCACCGGCAAGGGCTTTATCAAGCTCTCCGTAGGCAAGAAGAAGCACGTTCTGGTAAAGCCGGTTTAATTGGACTTCGGCTTGGGTTCTGGGATGGTCGCCGGCGGCACTGGCTTGGGCGCGTTCGACGGTGCCTGCGCTGCGTTAGGGATCCTGCCCTCAAAAATGCGACGAAGAATTCCGGGCGCCAGCGCGGAGAGCGGGTTGACGCTGACGCTCGGCTCGTCGGCATTCCCGCTGACACCGTAGGTCATTCCGAAAATTCCCTCGCCCTGCTTGGACGTGAATACGTCACCTAACAACGGTATGTTACCCAGCACGCTGTTGATGGTGTACATGGGCACCAGAGTGCCTTTCAGTGCGATATCGTTCTTTGGCCGGTCGATATAGCCGTCACCGCTGACGCCGATTGCGGGGCCGGTTGCGTGTGCGTCGAGTATGGAGATGACGCCGTTGCGCGAGGAGAACGGCACGTCCAACGTGTCGACGGCGATGCCCTGCCCTTGCATGAGATTTATCAGTCCGCCAAGCGAGCCAGCGGAAAACAGGCGCGCGAGGAACGGCTGATCAATGACGCGGAAATCCTTCAGCGTCATCTTGCCATCGAAATCCGGAATATTATCGGCTTTCGGTCCGGTGTCCGTCACCTTACCGGGCAGCGTAGCGTCAAGGTCGAACTTGCCGCCCCGCAAACTGTTGAAGCCGAATAGTCCTCGGCTGAGCAACGCCATGTCGTTGGTGGCGAACGTGAGATGGCGGCTAGTGTCCATCGCCGTGATGGACGCCGTCACGATTGCGGTTTTCGACAGCGCACCGGACAGCGACAGGGAAGCCGGCCGGTCGGCAATGCCGGAAACGTCGAGCGCGAATGGCGAAATCACTACTCCGTCACGCAACACCAGCCTTGTCAACTTGGCGTTGAGATGGAACGGTCCTTCGAATTTTTCGTTGTTGCCGCTGGTGCCGTGCTTGGCGAGCCGCGAGCCATCCAGCGAGCGGCCGTGTATCGTAACGTCCACACCCGATGATCCGCGTGTGACGTTGAGCGAGAAATCGTCTTGGGGGCCGATGCGTACGGTTGGCGCTTGAAGCTGCGTCAGGTTCCCGTTGCTGTCGTAATTTAAGATCGCCGACACGTTGGTGCCGGGGCCGCTCACGTGCAGTGTCTCTGTCGACGGCACGCTGTGGGCGCCGAAGGCCACGTTGAGGCGCGCCGTTGTGGGAAAGCCGGCCGGTTTATTGACGCCGATCAGATCGAAGGACACCGTGGTCGGCGTCAAGTCGAGCATCAGATTGGCTTGCTTCAGCGCACCACGATGTCCCGTCAACGTACCGCTGAGGCCAATTGGCCCCCGGAGGTAATCCTGTGTGTGAAGATCTAACGCGGCGCAGGCCTGTTCGTCGAGCGATCCCTTGACGACAATCCTGGTCGTGACGGCGCCCGTCGTCTTGAAGTCCTCCGTCCAGTCGAGCGCCAGACGGGAAGGTGAACCGCCGATACCCGTCGTACCAATGGCATGCAACTTGTTGTTGTCTATGACAAAATTGACCGCCCCGTCGGTAAGGTGAGTGTGAGGTCCCAGCGCGATAGCGAACCCGCTCACAACCGCCTTAATACCGATCTTGACGTCGTCGACGTTCAAGTTCTTGAGCATCGGCACGCGAAAGTTCATGTCGACCACAGCCGTCCCCTTGGTATCGGCGGGAGAGACGCCGAAGCGCGTCGGATAACCAAGCGGAGGCAGGTCGATCAGAGAGAGGATGTCTGGCATCGTTCCCTGTACGTGGGCGGCCACATCGCCTGCTTCACCGGCGGCGTACATGTCCGGAATCGAAAACTTGCCGGATGTCACTGCCAGCGGACCAATTCTAGCGGAGGAGATATCGGCGATGAACGAATTATCTGTTACCCTCACGGTGCCTTGAATTTGCGTTAGATGGGTAAGGCCTTTGATGTAATTGACCTCACCTCCCGCCAAGGCGAATTTCACGTCGAGTGCGCCAGCAGGCAGGACACCGTTGTCGAGTGCGCCAACCGGGATGTCGGCCGCGATCGTTGCTGGCCCGACGGTTCCGGCAAACATGTTTTCCGTCAGCCAATCGCGCGCTCCGGGCGCGGCCATCAAGGGCCAGTAACGCAAGAGATCGCGCACGCCAATCGGTGCGAGCGTGCCTTTGATGCGGACGGCTGGTGATCGATTTTGTGCCAGCGTCACGCTGCCGGATGCCATCATGGACAGCGGCGCGCCGTTTACCCCCAGATGATCGATGACCAATTCATTTTGACCGGGGAGCCACGTGCCCCGAAGGTTGACGAGTTGCAATTCCAATGGCTGTGCAAAAACGCCCGGCAATGCCAACGACAACCTGTCCATCTGCAGGTCGGCGCGTATCGCGTCGATCGTCGCCGTCTTGCCTTTGACGAGGTCGAGCCAGCCCTGCAAACGTGCTTTGATCTTGTCGGAATTGATCGTGGCGTCCTCAAGCAGCAACCGGCCGCTCGCCGCATCGTAACGGCCGATGGCGCGCAAGCTGTGCACGCGCACCCGGTTGTTCTTTACACCGGCAACGACGAAAGACCCGCTCGCGCCGGCGCCAAAGTCCGCGGAAATCAGTTGCTTGTTTTCAAATGCAAATGACGCCGACAAATCGAGTTTCAGCGCCGCGCTCTTGGCCGCTGCAAAGGTGCCGCTGTTGGCCGCGAGCGCCGCAATATCGAAACCTGTGACCGTGACGGCGCCTTCGACCCTGCCCTTCTTCGGTGGAAAGGTGAACTCGGCGGTGACGTGGGCCGGATGCCCGGATATCTCCACCGCGGCATCGAGTTTTGCGTTGAGGTTCGCGCCGGCCGCAGCTAGGCGGAAATTTGCCTGGGGCGCTACGACGAAAAGACCTGTCGCTTCGTCGAAGAGTGCGAGCCGCGCGTTGTGTACCGCGAAGCTTTCCAGCGACGAGGTGTTGCTGTTCGTCGCCGAAAGTGCATCCGAGATGCGGCTTAAGATATCATGTTCCTGCTTGTCCTTCTCCACACCGAGGCGCAGGCCGCCTTCCTTGGTACGTACAAGCGTCAGCTGGACGCCTACTAGGGCGATGCGTTTGACAACGACCTTACCCTTGAGGAACGGCTCCGCCGCGAGATCGATATCCGCCTTCGGGGCTTGGGCGATGATACGGCCATCGGCATCGAAGACACGCGTCCCCAGGATCACGAGGTTCACCCGTCCTTCATCGCGTGCCCATTCGATCGCCGCCTGATCGTATTTGACAGTGATCCCTGGCAGCGCACGAGCCAACGCGTCGGCAAGTGCGCCGCCGAACGGGCCCAATGAAACCGGACCGATCAGCAGTCGAATGCCGGCGCCGATTACAAAAAAAAGCAGGGCCGCAGCGGTTCCAGCCGCAATCAGCGCGGCACGGTTGACATGATGGGCCTTGATATATCGCCTAAGGATCAAGCTGGGTTTCCATGGGGAAAAATTGGACAATTTCGAGGGCCATCTGCAGCGTCCGCCCTTCCATGGCCGATAACCGCGGCACAAGCGAGGACTTGCGCTGAATCGCGCATCACTTTATCGCCTACATGGCCAGACGACGGATCACAACATTTCTGGAGCCCAGCATGGACTTACAGCCTGGCGATAAGGCCCCGGCATTCAAGCTCGCGACCGACGGCGGGGGCGAGATCTCGCTTTCGAGTTTGAAGGGCAATCCTTTCGTCCTGTATTTCTACCCGAAGGACAGCACGTCCGGCTGTACCAAGGAAGCACTCGACTTCACGAAGTTCAGCAATAACTTCAAATCATTAAGAGTTCCGGTCGTAGGGGTATCAAAGGACAGTCCTGCTTCACACGACAAATTCAAGGCCAATCAGAAGTTGAAACTGATACTAGCATCCGATCTCAATACGACGGCCGCGCAGGCGTACGGCGTTTGGGTCGAAAAAAGCATGTACGGACGGAAATACATGGGGATGGAGCG
>JAGWVX010000125.1 GCA_018970685.1 Alphaproteobacteria bacterium
TGGTTGTAGTGCAGCGGCCGCCCTTGGAGCGACGATATCCGGCCGCCCGCCTCCCGCACGATCACGTCGGCGGCAGCGAGATCCCAGTCGTGCGTGGCCGCCAAAGTTATGGCGGCATCGAAGGCGCCGCACGCCACCAATGCGATGCGATAAGCGATGGAGTTCGGCGTCTCGACCGTCATCGGCGGCCACGGTGCGTCGCCCCAGCACGGGTTCTGCAGCGTCGTCTTGCTCGCCAGCATGCGGCAGCCTTCCAGCGTCTCGCGGTGGTTCGCATGGGTCAGCACGCCGTTCAGCCGCGCGCCGGCGCCCTTGGCGGCGATGAAACATTCCTCCGTAAGCGGATTATAGACCGCGCCGGCGACCGGCGTTCCCTCTTCGACCACCGCGGCGCAGATGGCGAAATGCGGCTTACCCTTGACGAAAGCGACCGTGCCGTCGATGGGATCGACGACAAAGACGCGTTTCGCGGAAAGCCGGGCGGGCGCATCCTCGGTCTCTTCGGACAGCCAGCCGTAATCGGGCCGCGCCCCGCATAACCGTTCGTTCAACAGGCGATCGATGGCCAGGTCGGCTTCCGTCACCGGGCTGCCGTCCGTTTTGTTCCAGCGCTTGGCCGATCCCGTCGCGAATTTCCGCGCGATGACGCCCGCTTCGCGCACGGCGCTTTCGAGCAAGGCGGCGTCAAGCTCCGGCAACGGTCATGCCCTCGATGCGGCAGGTCGGCGCGTTGGTGCCGTAACGGAAGACGAGATCGTTGGCCGGCGTCAGCGCGCGGTACATGTCCTTGAGGTTTCCGGCGATGGTGACCTCGGAAACCGGATAGGCGATTTTTCCGTTCTCGATCCAGAAGCCCGAAGCGCCGCGGCTGTAGTCGCCGGTGACGCCGTTGACGCCCATGCCCATCAGTTCGGCGACATAGAATCCGTCTTTGATGTCGGCCATCAGTTCTTCCGGCGAGAGTGCGCCGGGCTGCATGTAGAAATTCGTGGAGGACGGCGAGGGCGGCCCGCCCGTGCCGCGCGCCGCATGTCCGGTCGTCTTAAGGCCGAGCTGTTTTGCGCTGGCGCAGTCGAGCAGCCAGGTTTTCAGCACGCCGTTCTCGACGATCGCCGTGCGGGCGTTGGCGACGCCTTCGCCGTCGAACGGCTTGGACCGCAATCCGCGCAAGCGATGCGGATCGTCGATGATGGCAATGGACGGTGCGAAGATCTGCTGTCCCATCCGATCCTTGAGGAAGCTGACGCCGCGCGCGATCGAGGCGCCGGAGATGGCGCCCGTCAGATGCCCGAGAAGTCCCGCGGATTCGCGCGGGTCGAAGATCACGGGAACGGACTGCGATTTCGCTTTGCGCGGTCCCAAGCGCGCCACCGTGCGTTCGCCGGCGCGCCGGCCGATCTCTTCCGGCGACTTCAGATCGGCGGCGTGACGCGCGCTGGCGCTGTCGTAGTCGCGCTCCATGGCGGTGCCTTCGCCCGCCAGCACCGCGACGCCTATGGAATGATGCGTTCCGGCATGACGCCCGAAAAATCCTTCGCTGGTGGCCAGCGCGACCGCCGTGCGGCCGAAGCTGGCGCCGCCGCCTTCGGAATTGGTGATGCCTTTGACCGCCATCGCGGCGCCTTCGACGGCGCGGGCGCGTTCGACCAGCGTGTCGGCCGACGGTTCGGCGCGATCCTCGGTGTCCAGTTCGGGAAACGATGTCGCCAGCCTTTCGCGCGGCGCCAGGCAGGCGAATTTGTCTTCCGGCGCCAGCTTGGCCATGGCCACCGCACGTTCGGGGAGGCCGGCCAGGGCGTCCTTGGAGAAGTCGGTCGAGGAGACGAAGGCGATGCGCTGGCCGACGAAAACGCGCAAGCCGAGATCGCTGGATTCGGAGCGCTCGACGTCCTCCAGCTTGCCCAGCCGGTAGGAGACGCTGGCCGAGACGTTCTCGACGAACAAGGCGTCGGCGGCGTCGGCGCCGGCCGCTTTGGCGGCGCGGATGAGGTCCTGGAGCAGGTCTTGGGGGGCGGGTTTGGAGGTCATACCGCCGTATTTGGACCGCCGGCCCGGGGAAGGCAAGGCGCGCGACGGAACCTCAAAGAATTAAAATCTGATCGGGGATTCGGCGGCGCCGGCGTGAGATAGACCGTCTGGTTATGGCAATCGATATAGACATGTATCTGTTTGAGCCAAGACAAGCCGAGCATCAGATCGGGCTGCTGCAGATGCAAGCGGACGAGAACGGGAACGATACGCCAAACTCAGAGCTTCTCCGCCCGCCGCCGGAGGCGCCTTATCGCCAAATCGGCTTGCCGTCGCCGGGCAGGCCCAGCCGCGGCCATTTTTCGCTGACCGTGCGCACGACCTCGTCGTCCATGCGGATGAGGCGGCCCCATTCGCGCTTGGTTTCCGGCGGCCATTTGTTGGTGGCGTCCAGCCCGATCTTCGAGCCCAGCCCGCTCTCGGGTGCGGCGAAATCCAGATAGTCGATCGGCGTGTTCTCGATCATCGTGATGTCGCGCGCCGGGTCCATGCGCGTGGAGACCGCCCACATCACGTCTTTCCAGTCGCGCGCGTCGATGTCGTCGTCCACCACGATCACCCATTTGGTGTACATGAACTGGCGCAGATAGGACCACACCGCCATCATCACGCGCTTGGCGTGGCCGGGGTAGGCCTTCTTCATGCTGACCACCGCGATGCGGTAGCTGCAGCCTTCCGGCGGCAGCCAGAAATCGACGATCTCGGGGAACTGCTGGCGGATCAGCGGCACGAACACTTCGTTCAGCGCCTCGCCGAGCACCGACGGTTCGTCGGGCGGCCGGCCGGTATAGGTGGAAAGATAAATCGGATCGCGCCGCATGGTGATCGCCGTCACGGTGAACACCGGGAATTTCTCGACCGAATTGTAATAGCCGGTATGGTCGCCGTACGGCCCTTCGTCGCGGTAATCGGTGAGCGAGACTTCGCCTTCGAGGATGATCTCGGCTTCGGCCGGAACTTTCAGGGGCTGGGTGATGCAATCCGCCAGTTCGACGCGGTTGCCGCGCAAGAGGCCCGCGAACTGATATTCCGACAGCGTATCCGGGATCGGCGTCACGGCGGCGAGGATGGTTCCGGGGTCGGCGCCGAGCACGATGGCCGCGGGCAGCGGCTCGGTTTTTTCCTTCGCCCAGCGCGCATGATGCTGCGCGCCGCCGCGATGGCGCAGCCAGCGCATGATGGTCTGATGCCGGTTCAACACCTGCATGCGGTAGATGCCGAGATTGTAATTGTCCTCGCGGACCTCGCCCGGCCCCTTGGTGACGACCAGCGGCCAGGTGATCAGCGGCGCGGGCTCGCCCGGCCAGCAGGTCTGGATCGGCAGGCGCGCGAGGTCGATGTCGCCGCCTTTCAACACGATCTCCTGGCAGACCGCTTTTGACGCCGTCTTCGGGCGCATCGCCATCACGGTCTTGGCGAGCGGCAGAAGCTCGAACGCGTCGCCGAAGCTGCGCGGCGGTTCGGGCTGGCGCAGCACGGCCAGCATCTCGCCGACCTCGCGCAGTTCCGCCGCGGTGGTGCGCTGGACGTCGCCCATGGTCACGCCCATGGCGACGCGCTTGACGGTACCGAACAGATTCACCAGCACCGGAATGTCGCTGGGCGTGCCGTCGGCCTTGACCGGTTTCTCGAACAGCACCGCCGGGCCGCCCCGGGCGATCAACCGCGTCTGGATTTCGGTCATCTCCAGCACGGTCGAGACCGGCTCGCGTACGCGCACCAAATCGCCTGCGGCTTCCAGCTTGGCGATGAACTCGCGAAGCGACCGATAACTCATCGAGAGGCCTTCAATCTTCGTTCGTGACTGTCCACTTCGACGGCGCGGCGTGCCAGTAGCCGTAGGCGATGAAGATGACGATGCCGATGCCGGTCCAGACGATGAGGCGGCTTAGCGTGTCGGGCGACGACAAGAAAAGGCTGATCATCATCAAGGTGCAGACTATCACACCCGCGGGCGCCACGAACCAAACATAAGCGATCCTAAATTGGCGCGCGGCGCGCGGCGCAGTGACGCGCAGGATCATCACGCCGGCGCAGACCGCGATAAAGGCCAGCAGGGTGCCCACGGACACCAGCTCCGCCAGCACGTCGAAGGGAAACGCGGCGGCCAGAAAGATCGCGACGCCGCTGGTGATGTAGGTGCCGATATGCGGCGTGCGGAAACGCTTGTGAATGGCGGAGAACGCCGGCGGCAGGAAGCCGTCGCGCGCCATCGAATAGAACACGCGCGACTGGCCGTACAGCGATACGAAGGTGACGGAAGCCAGCCCCACCAGCGCCCCCACGTCGATCCAGGGCACCAGCCATTTCAATGCCGCGATCTTGCCGACCGCGAAGGACACCGGGTCGGGCACGTCGAGGGTGCGCCAGTCGGTGATGCCGGTGAGCACGACGGCCATCAGAACATACAGCGCCGTGCAGATGAACAGCGATCCCAGGATGCCGATGGGAAGGTCGCGCTTCGGATTCTTGGCTTCCTGCGCGGCGACGGACACCGCCTCGAATCCGATATAGGCGAAGAAGATCATGCCCGACGCGGCGAGAATGCCGGAGACGCCGAACTTGCCCCACTGGCCTTCGTTCGGCGGGATGAAGGGATGGAGGTTGGCGGTATGAACGTAGGGCAGGCCGAATAGGATGACGAGCAGCACGATGCCGACCTTGATCAGAACCATGAGGCCGTTGAACCGCGCCGACTCCTGAACGCCGACGATCAGGAAGGCGCTCAGACCGGCGATCAGCACCACCGCCGGCAGGTTCATGATATCGCCGGTGAGATGGAGATGCTGGAAGCCGGTGCCCTCCAGCGGTGCGTTCGCGAAGGTCGCCGGAAAATTGAAACCGAATTCGTGCAGTAGGCTGACGAAGTAGCCCGACCAGCCGGCCGCCACGCCCGCCGCCGACACCAGATATTCGAGCACCATGTTCCAACCGATGAACCACGCCATCGAGCGGCCCATGGTGGCGTAGGCATAAGTGTAGGAGCTGCCGGATTCCGGAATCATCGAGGCGAATTCGGCATAGCACAGGCCGGCGAAAAAGCAGCCGACGCCGGCGATCACGAAGGAAAGCAGCACCGCCGGTCCCGCGTGCTCGGCCGCCGCGTTGCCGGCGATGACGAAAATGCCCGCGCCGATGATCGAGCCGATCCCGATCATGATCAGGCTGAACGGCCCCAGTGTCCGGCGGAGGTGGATCTCGCTGGCAAGGACGGGATCGGGCTGCGTCAGGTCCGTGTCTTCCGCCATGTCGGTCATAGGGCCGCCTGCGCCGCCAATTCGTGGAACATTCGAGTCATGCACCCCAGCCTGTGACAAGCATCCCCGACCGCACCCTTATCATGGGCCGCTTTGGCACCCCAGCGAATAGATATCAAATGGTCGTGCTGTGAGCGCCCCTAAGCGTCCCCGGGCTTGCGCCCGACCAGGAACCGGGTACGCTCGCCGAAATGCGTGGCGGCCGGAGAACGGCCGGGGGCAGTCGAAAGGACAATTCATGCTGTTCAGCCGTATCAAGCCGCTGGAAGCGATTCTCGCGACCGCGGAGAAGAAGGCGTTGCGCCGTTCGCTGGGGCCGTTTCAACTCACGATGCTCGGCATCGGCGCGGTGATCGGCACCGGTATCTTCGTGCTAACCGCCGAGGCGGCGCAAAAGGCCGGTCCCGGCATGATGCTCTCTTTCGTCATTGCGGGCTTCGTCTGCGCGGTGGCGGCGTTGTGTTACGCCGAACTCGCCGCCATGGTTCCGGTGGCGGGCTCCGCTTACACCTATACCTACGCGGTGATGGGCGAGGTTCTGGCCTGGATGGTGGGCTGGGCGTTGATCCTGGAATATGCCGTGGGTGCGAGCGCCGTGGCGGTCGGTTGGTCGGGCTATTTTGTGGGTCTGCTCGACGATCAGTTTCACGTACACATTCCGCTGTGGTTGACGGAGGGGCCGAGCCAAGGCGGCGTCGTCAACGTGCCCGCGGCGGTGATCGCGCTGATCGTCACGGCGCTTCTCATCGTCGGCACTACCGAGAGCGCGCGCGTCAATGCGCTGCTGGTCACGGTCAAGGTGGCGGCGCTGACCGCGTTCATCGCGCTGACGTTGCCGGTAATGCACTTATCCAATTTTACACCCTTCACGCCGAACGGCTGGGGCACCGTGGGCGTGGTGGGCGCGGCGTCCTCGATATTCTTCGCTTATGTCGGATTCGATGCCGTGTCGACCGCCGCGGAAGAAACGAAGAATCCGCAACGCAACGTGCCGATCGGGCTGATCGGCAGTCTGCTGATCTGCACGGTGTTCTACCTTCTGGTCTCGGCCGGCGCGATCGGCTCGATCGGCGCCCAGCCGGTGCACGGACTTAATGGCCAGACCCTTCTGCCGGGTTCGCCCGAGCTTGCGGCGCGCTGCGCCCAGATCGTAGCCGGCGGCGCGGTCCAGCCGCTGGTCTGCAGCCACGAAGCGCTGGCCCATGTGCTGCGCGTGATCGGCGACGTGAATGTCGGCAATCTGCTCGGGCTTGCCGCGTTCGTGGCGCTGCCTTCGGTCGTGCTGATGATGATGTTCGGCCAGACGCGCATCTTCTTCGTGATGGCGCGCGACGGGCTTCTGCCCCCGAAGCTCGCCTCGGTGCATTCGCGCTTCAAGACGCCGCATGTGGTGACGATGATGACCGGACTCGTGGTCATGTTCATGTCGGCATTTCTGCCGGTCGGAAAGCTCGCGGATTATTCCAATTCGGGCACGCTGTTCGCGTTCGCGATGGTGGCGCTGTCGGTGCTGGTGCTGCGCATCAGAGACCCCAAACGCAAGCGTCCCTTCCGTGCACCGATGCTCTGGCTGGTGGCGCCGCTGGCGTTTTTCGGCTGCGTCGGATTGTACCTGAAGCTGCCGCTCGTCGCGATCCTGGTTCTTCCCGTATGGGGGATGATCGGTCTGATCGTCTATTTCAGCTACAGCCGTTCGCACAGCCATGTCGGCCGCGGAATTGTCGAAGTCGAGCCGCTCGAACCTTCGCCGATCCCGGGGCTGAAGGAGTAGGGCTGCCTACGCCTTCGTCCAGACCGCGATTTCGTTGCCGTTGGGGTCGCGGAAGTGGAAACGGCGGCCGCCGGGGAATGCGAGGCGCTCCATGATTTCCGCGCCGGCTGCCCGCACCTTCGCTTCCATCGCGTCAAGATCGGCGGCGTAAAGCACAACCAGCGCTCCGCCGCGCGACACGACTTTGCGCTCGGCATTGAAGCCGCCCACGCGGTCGCCGCTATGGAATTCCAGATAGCTCGGCCCGTAATCGACAAAGGTCCATCCGAAGACGGACCCGTAAAAGGCCTTCGTCGCGGGCAAGTCCGACGCCGGCAGCTCGATATAATCGAGGAATCCATCCTGCGGCATAATAATGTTCCCTTTTTGTTCTTTTAGGCTTCGAGCCGTTGAGAGTCAAGCTTGCACCAGGCGGTACACGCCGGTCTCGCGGATTTCCCGGTCTTCCAGGTCACGCGTCGTCTGCACATTATACGTTGCAAGTTTCTCGACGCCGGATTTCGGGAAGTAGCTGCGGCCGGGATCGCCGAGCAGCACCGTCGCACCGCCACGCACGCGTTCGCCGAGCCAAAACAGCAACCTCTCGGCGAGCGGCCGCTCGTAGCACATGTCCCCGACAAGGATCGTTTGCCAGCCGCCGTCGCGGCCGATCACATCTTCGTGGGTGATGTCGAGCGGCA
>JAGWVX010000126.1 GCA_018970685.1 Alphaproteobacteria bacterium
CGGCTACGCGAACACGCATGCCTATGTCGAGGCCGGTCTGGCGCCCGGCGACGATCCCGCCCGCGCGTATTATCTGTTGGGCCAATTGGGACTGACCGGGGCGGAGCAGATTGCGCAGCTGTCCGGTGGGCAGGCGCGGCGCGCCGCGCTCGCCCGCGTCCTGGCGCCAAAGCCGGACATCCTTCTGCTCGACGAGCCGACCAACCATCTCGATCTGCCCGCGATTCTTTGGCTCGAGCGAGAACTGTCGCAGATGAAAGGCGCGCTGGTGCTCATTAGCCACGACCGCCGGTTCCTGCAAAATCTTTCGCGGGCCACAGTTTGGCTCGACCGCGGCCGCACCTACCGTCTTGGTCAGGGCTTCGCGGCTTACGAGGCTTGGCGCGACCAGTTGCTGGAAGAAGAGGAGCGGGAGCGCCACAAACAGGATCGCAAGATCGCCGCCGAGGAACACTGGGTCCGCTACGGCGTTACGGCCCGCCGCAAGCGCAATGTCCGGCGCATGGCCGAGTTGGCCGATTTGCGCCGCACCCGCCGCGAGGCGCGCCAGCAAATGGGGCAGGTAAAGATGACGGTCACCGAAGCGGGAGGGGCCGGCACGCGGGTGATCGAGGCGAAGAACATCACCAAAGTTTACGACGACAAGCCGATAGTGACGGACTTCTCCGTCCGCGTCCTGCGCGGCGACCGCATCGGTGTCGTCGGCCCGAATGGGGCGGGCAAGACGACGCTGGTCAATCTTCTCGCCGGGCGGCTCAAACCGGACGCAGGAGAAGTAGTCCTCGGCACCAATCTATCGCTTGCCACGCTCGACCAGTCGCGTGCGCTGCTCGATAGCGAAAAGACGCTGGCCTCCGTGCTGACGGGCGGCGTCGGCGACAAGGTCGAGGTTGGCGGTCAGTCCCGCCATGTCGTCAGCTATATGAAGGACTTTCTCTTCACGCCGGAACAGGCCCAGACACCCGTGCATGTTCTGTCGGGCGGCGAGCGCGCGCGATTGTTGCTGGCCAAGGCGCTTGCGAAGCCGGCCAATCTTCTGGTGCTGGACGAGCCGACCAACGATCTCGATCTCGAGACCCTCGATCTTCTTGAGGAGATGATCGACGATTATCCCGGCACCGTTCTGCTGGTCAGCCATGACCGCGATTTCCTCGATCGCACCGTGACGGCCGTGCTGACGGCCGAGGGCGGCGGCCTTTTCACCGAATATGCCGGGGGCTACAGCGACATGGCCGCGCAGCGCGAGGAGGGAATGGGGCTGCAGGTTTCTGCCAAAGAGGACGGCAAGCCGGCCGCGAAGGAACGCAAACGGGCCGCCGCCCCGCGGCAAAAACTGACGTTTTCCGACAAGCACGCGCTGGAGACGCTGCCGGCAAAAATCACGGCTCTCGAAAAGACCATTGCCGGTCTGCACACGGATCTGTCGGACGGAACCCTCTACATGCGCGATCCGGACAAAGCGCGCGATCTTTCCGACAAACTTGCCGCTGCCGAACGCGAACGCGCGGTCTGCGAGGATCGCTGGTTGGAACTGGAATTGCTGCGCGAGGAGATCGAAGGTTCGTCGCGCCGATAACGGCATCAAGCCCGGTCATAGGCCTCTTGCAGTTTTGCGATATCGATCTTCTTCATCTTCATCATCGCCTGCATGACGCGCGCCGCCTTCGCGCGGTCTTTATCCGTCATCAGCTTGAGCAGCGCGGTGGGAATGATCTGCCAGGAGAGGCCGTACTTGTCGGTCAGCCATCCGCACGCCACCTCGCCGCCGCCGTCGGCCGTGAGTTTCTCCCACAGTCCGTCCACTTCCTCTTGCGTTTCGCAGCTCACGAAGAGCGAAATAGCCTCCGTGAACGGGTGGTTGGGCCCGCCGTTCAAGGTGATGAAATCCCGGCCGTCAAGCTGGAACTCCACTGTCATGACGCTCCCGGCCGGGCGGGGAGCGCCTTCGGCCGGATACCGGCTGACGTTCACGATTTTCGAGTTATCGAAGGTGGAGACGTAGAACCTGGCGGCCTCTTCCGCCTGGCTGTCGAACCACAGGAAGGGCGTGATTTTCTGCATGGCGTTCCATTCTTCGCTTGCGGATTCCGGCGGCGGTCATGCCGGACCGTCGCGCGCGACGATTTGAGGTTTGTCGATATTCGTTCCGGCCGGCCTAAATCACATCGCTTTCTCGCAGATGACGATCCACGGCGTGCCGAAGCGATCAACGAGAGAGCCGAACTTCTTGGCGAAGAAGGTCTCATTCATCGCCATCTTTACGGCGCCGCCGTCTTCCAAGGCCGCAAAAATCCGTTCGGCCTCTATCGGGGTTTCGACCCTGAGCGTCACCGTAAAACCTTGCGGCTTCTGATACGGTCCCATGAAATTGTCGTTCCCCATCAGGATCGTGTCGCCGACTTTAAGGCGGGCATGAATGATCTTCTTCCTCTGTTCCGCCGGCACGTTTGATTCCATCGGCGAACCCTCGGCGCGCATCATCGCCTCAACCTTGCCGCCGAGATGCTTCTCGTAATACCGGAACGCCTCTTCGCATTGACCGTCGTAAGTCAGGTGAGCGTGCAGTTGCATGGTGTTCTCCTCGTTGGTTTGGATGGTCGAGCTTCGGTTACTTCGCCCGTTCGCAGATCGCGATCCACGGGATGCCAAAGCGATCTGTCGGCATGCCGAAGCGCTCGGCGAAGAAGGTTGCTCCATGGGCATAAACGTGTTGCCGCCGGTAACTTTGGCGTAATACCGGAACGCCTCTTCGCAGTCCCCTTGTACATAAGATAGACGTTGGCCTGCACCGTTCGGTCCTCCATCGGCCGTCAGGCGGCGCCGGCCGATTTGTCGCAGCAATCCGGTCTTGATAAATGCGTTGATATCAACATATATGTCTCTATGTCAACTGCCGAATCGCTTTCATACGACGTTACGCTTCATGTTCGCGACACATGTTTGTGCCTGCATGTGCAACGGGCGGCCCGTGCCTTGGCGCGCCGTTTCGACGACGCTTTTCGGCCGGTAGAGATAACCAACGGCCAGTTCTCGCTGTTGATGTCGCTCAACCGACCGGAGCCGGCGAACATGAGCGGCATTGCGCAGCTCCTTGCCATGGACCGCACCACGCTCACGGCCGCGCTGAAACCCCTCGTGCGCCGCCGTCTCGTGAAGATTGCACCCGACAAGAGCGATAAGCGCAGCCGCCGGCTTTCGCTGACTGCTGCAGGCCGCAAGCTGCTGGCCGAGGCGCTGCCGATCTGGAAGCGCGAGCATGCCGAACTCGATAGATTGCTACGTCGTTCCGCCGAGGCGCTGCGCGCCGACCTCTTGGCGCTATCGTAGGGCGTCATAACGCCGTTTCCGCGAATTTCGCCGGCCGCGACATGCGGTGCGTCTTCGAAATGTTCCGGGACTCATAGCCGTGCGAAACGCAGCCGCAACGCGTTCGAGATCACCGATACCGAACTGAAGCTCATCGCCGCGGCTGCCAGCATCGGCGACAAAAGCCAGCCGGTGAAGGGAAAGAGGATGCCGGCCGCGACCGGTATGCCGACCGAGTTGTAGACGAAGGCGAAGAACAGGTTCTGCTTCATGTTGCGGACGGCGGCGCGCGCGAGACGGCGGGCGCGGAGCAGCGCGGAGAGGTCGCCCTTCAAGAGCGTAAGGCCTGCGGTTTCGATGGCGGCGTCGGACCCGGTTCCCATGGCGATGGAGACGTCGGCGGCGGCCAGGGCCGGCGCATCGTTGACGCCGTCGCCCGCAAACGCCACCACATGACCCTCGCGCCTGAGGCGGTTGACGAGATCGGTCTTGCCCTCCGGCGTCATGCCGGCGGCCACGTCGGCGAGTCCCGCTTCATGCGCGATGGCCTTTGCAGTGGCTTCCGCGTCCCCGGTGGCCATGGTGATCATGAGCCCGTCGCGGCGCAGCTGCTTCAACAGCGTCTTGGCATTGGCCTTCAGCGGGTCCTTGGCGGCGACGAGACCGATCGCCTTGCCGGCGCGCGCAACGAACATCGCGGTCGCCCCTTCCTTGCGAAGACCGTCGGCAGCCGTCGTCAGGGGCGAGGTATCGATGCCGCGGCTCTGCAGAAATTCCGCCCGTCCAATGAAGACCACAGCTCCGCCGACGATGCCCTGCAGGCCCTGCCCCGTGATGCTGGAGAATTCCGTCACATCCGGCAGTGCCAGCGATTTCTCCTTGGCACCTTCCACGATGGCGCGAGCCAGGGGATGGGCGCTCCGGCTTTCGAGAGCCGCAGCAACGGACAGGACCTCGTCCTCGCCGGAACCGGTCAGCGCGCGGACCGCCGTCAGACGAGGCCTTCCTTCCGTGACCGTGCCGGTCTTGTCGATCACCAGCGCGTCGGCCTTGGCCAGCCGCTCCAGCGAGGTCGCGTTGCGCACCAGCACGCCCGACTGGGCCCCCTTGCCCACCGACACCATCACCGACATCGGCGTGGCGAGGCCCAAGGCGCAGGGACACGCCACGATCAACACCGAAATTCCGGCAAGCAGCGCATAATCGAAGGAATGGCCGAAATAGAACCAGATGCCGAACGCGGCCGCGGCGGCGAGCACCACCGCGGGCACGAACCAAGCGGAAACCTTGTCGGCCAGGCTTTGCATCGGGGCGCGGCTTCGTTGCGCTTCGGCGACCAGCGACACGATCTTGGACAGCATCGTGTCGGCACCAACCTTGGCGGCTCGAATGACCAGCGCGCCCTCGCCGTTCAGCGTGCCGCCTGTGACGGTGTCGCCGACGCTCTTGGCGACCGGGATAGACTCGCCGGTGATCATGGATTCATCGACGGCGCTTTCGCCTTCGATCACCTCACCGTCGGTCGGCACCGAGTCTCCCGGCCGGACCACGAGTTCGTCGCCGACCTGCACCTCGGACAGCGGCACTTCCTCGGTCCCGCCTGCCGTCCGGCGGTGCACCGTCTTGGGCGAGAGGTCGAGCAGCGCCCGCACGGCGGCGCCGGTGGAGGCGCGGGCCCGCAGTTCCAGCACCTGCCCCATCAGGACCAGCGCCACGATCACGGCGGCGGCCTCGAAATAGACCTGCGGCAAGCCGTTCGCACCGCGATAGGCCGCGGGAATGGCGGAAGGGTCGAGAAGCGCGAAGGCGCTGTAGAAGAACGCCACGACGACGCCCATGGCGATCAACGTGAACATGTTGGCGTGGCCGGTGACCGCCCCTTTCACGCCGCGCACGTAGAACGGCCATGCCGCCCACAACACGACAGGAAGCGAGAGAACGGCCTCGCTCCAATCGCGGACGAGCGGGGAGATGAAGGCATCGATCCGGCCGGTCTCGCCCAGCATCGCCAGGAGGAAAACCGGGACCGCCAGGATGACCGAGATCACGAAGCGGCGCAGCATGTCGCGATATTCGCCGTGGTCGTGGGCTGCCGCCGGGTCGAGCGGCTCCAGCGCCATGCCGCAGATCGGGCAATCGCCAGGCCCCACCTGCTTGATCTCCGGGTGCATCGGGCAGGTGTAGACGGCGTCCTTCGGACCCTGCTTTGCCGGCGCGCGATGCCCGCCCGCATGGCGATCATGACGATGATCGCCGTGTCCGCCGCCCGGTGCGCCTGCTTGCAGATACTTCTGCGGTTCGGCCTCGAACTTCGCCTTGCAGCCGGCCGAACAGAAATAATAGTCCCCGCCCCGATAGTTGACGTGGTTGCCCTTGGCGATCGCAGCGTCCTTGCTCGGCGTCATACCGCAGACCGGATCGCGCACCTTCTCCGTTTGCGGAGGCGCCGACGCTTTCACATATTTCTCCGGAGCGGCTTCAAACTTGGCCTTGCAGCCGGCGCAGCAGAAGAAATAGTCCCGGCCCCGGTAGTTCAGCCAGTTGCCCTTGGCCCTGGCGGTTTCGGGATCGGGTGTCATCCCGCAAACGGGGTCGCGCGTGTCATTTTCCATAGCGGCTGAACAACTCCACGAGTTCGGCGAATTTCTGCATCTGGTCCCTGGCGTTGCCGCTCCTGATCGCATCGGCGACGCAATGGGCGGCGTGACCCTTGAGGACCTCTTCCTCCACGCGCTTCAGCGCCGCCTTGATCGCCTGAATCTGGGTGAGGATGTCGATGCAGTAGCGATCCTCCTCGACCATGCGGGCAATGCCGCGCACTTGTCCTTCGATCCGGTTGAGGCGGATCAGCAGTTTGGGATCGTGTTTTCCAGGCTTCTGTATACCCATGGGGGGTATATAGATTCACCGCTCCTCGCCTTCAAGTGCAGCCATGTCGCAGGCTGGACGCCCGACCGGTGCTTGCGCTCGATATGCCACCATTCCCAAAGGAGATAGGCCGCCGGAAGCATCAGCATGGTGAGGAGAAGCGCGCTGATCATGCCGCCGACCCAAGCCGTTGCCAAAAAACAAACGACATTAGGAGCTTATATGTTTGGTCCTCAGAAGAGGCACTGCAACCGCTTGATATAGCGCTAAAAAATCGCGCTCTGTCGGAAATCTGGCGTAACGGATCGCCCTTCAAAAGAGCCATTTGTGCACCTGCTTAAGTCTCTGAGACAGGCGCGAGTTCATCTGCGTTATCGGGCGCGTGGGGGCCACAACGTTCAAGGGGGCTATACTCCCGGTTGCGCAGTGATTCTAGGGATAGGGGGATCGCTTGACGAGCAAATTGAGAATCCGCCTCGGTGAGGTGGAAGTGGATTACGAGGGCGATGAGGATTTCCTCAAAAAGGAACTCCTCGGATTTCTGAAAACTGCCATCGAGCTCTACAGAGTTTCAAACGACGCACCGAGGCCAGATGCGGCAAAAGCAAAGCCTTCTGGCCAACATAGTTCGGCTCATCACGGATTGTCGCTCACGACCGGTAGTATCGCGGCAAAACTCGAATCGAAATCAGGCTCGAAACTTCTGAAGGCAGCCGCCGCTCATCTCACGCTGGTCAAGAAGGCCGATTCATTTTCTCGTCAGCAGCTACTTGAAGAAATGCAGAGCGCCACGTCGTATTACAGGGCGACGTATTCCAATAACCTTACAAAATACATCAAGACTGCATTGCAGAAAGATGGCTTTCTTTCCGAGATCGCGAAGGGCACGTACGCCTTGAATGCTCTCGCTCGATCGGAGTTGGAGACGACGCTTGCTGACAACTGAACAACTCAAGCAGGTGCTCCACCGACAGTCGCTGACCAAGACGGACACAGCCTTGATTTGCGTTGCGGCCTATGGCGGAGCGGCGGTCCCTACACCAAAAGTTAAGGCGCAGGCAATTTCCGCAGGTGTGAAGGGCGCAAAAACATCAACTTTGGTGCGCACTTGGCGTCCGCTGAAGACAAAGTGTTCAAGACACCGGATGGCTGGGAGCTAACTCAGGTGGGGTTGGAACACGTTGCTGCGCTGACTGGCGCAAGTCTCTCCACGTCACCCGCTGTTGCCGAAGCAAAGTCTCTTCGAGCGCTGTTGCCATCTTTGAAAAGCGACACTGCTAAGGCGTTCCTAACTGAGGCGATTGTCTGTGCCGAACAGTCCTTGTTCCGTGCAGCTGTGGTACTTTCATGGTCTGGTGCGGTCGCTCTTCTCTACGACGAAATAATCGCACGCAACTTAGCTGCGTTTAATCATGAAGCGGTGCGGCGAGATGCAAAGTGGAAGCTAGCAAAAAGCGTCGATGATTTTGGCCGAATGAAGGAGCACACGTTCTTGGAAATTGCCGAAGCGATATCGGTCATCGGCAGGAAC
>JAGWVX010000127.1 GCA_018970685.1 Alphaproteobacteria bacterium
AGGCATCCGAGATGCGTTTGGCCGTGCGTTCGTCGTTGCTGCTGAACGCCACGCGGACATGGCAATTGTCGAGAATGGCGTTGTTCTCGCCATAGGCTTTGGAGATCTGGTTCAAGGACTGGGCGATCAGATAGGCGCGGATGCCGTAGCCGGCCATGAAGGCGAGCGCCGTCTCGAAGAAATCGAGCCGCCCCAGCGCCGGAAATTCGTCGAGCATCATCAGGAGCTGATGGCGGCGATGCTTGTCGGGATCGCCTTCCAGCTTTTCGGTCAGCCGCCGGCCGATCTGGTTCAGGAGCAACCGGACCAAGGGCTTGGTGCGCGAGATATCCGAGGGCGGCACCACGATGAAGAGCGAGACCGGCTGTTCGGCATCGACCAGATCGGAAATCCGCCAATCGCAGCTTCCCGTCACCGCCGCCACAATCGGATCGCGGTAGAGCCCGAGGAACGTCATCGCCGTGGACAGCACGCCCGACCGTTCGTTGGGCGATTTGTTCAGGACGTCACGCGCCGTGGAGGCGACGGTGGGGTGAACGATCGGCTTGTCTTTGGTGCCCAGATGGTTGGTGGCCATCATCGCCCGCAAGGTGCTTTCGAAGGAGCGCAGCGGGTCCGACAGAAAACTTGCTGCCCGCGCCAGCGTCTTCTCCTTCTCGGCATAGAGGACATGGAGGATCACGCCCACCAGCAGCGAATGTCCGGTCTTTTCCCAATGTTCGCGCCGTTCCAGGGCCCCTTCCGGATCGACCAGGATATCGGCGATGTTCTGGACGTCGCGAACTTCGTTGGGGCCTTTGCGCACTTCCAGCAGGGGATTGTAGCGCGCACTTCGTGGGTCTGTGGGATTGAACATCAGACAGTGGGAGAACTTTGACCGCCAGCCGGCCGTGAGCTGCCAGTTCTCGCCCTTGATGTCGTGGACCACCACGCTTCCCGTCCAGGACAGAAGCGTGGGAATGACGAGCCCGACGCCTTTGCCGGAGCGGGTCGGCGCGAACGCCATGACATGCTCCGGCCCGTCATGGCGCAGATAATGTTCGCCAAAGCGGCCAACGAACACGCCCGACGGCCGGAACAGTCCGGCGCCGGCAATCTCCTCGCCGGTGGCCCAGCGCGAGGAGCCGTAGGTCGTGACCTGCTTGTTCTGCCGGGCCCGCCACAGAGACCCCATGACGGCAACGGCAATACTCGCAATGCCGCCGCCGGCCGCGATCATGCCGGCGCGATTGAAGAGCACAGGGGCGTAGGCGTCGTAATCGTACCACCACTCGAAGAGGCGCCAGGGTTGGTAGACAGGATAGGAGAAGAGCGTGAACCACGGCACCCCGAGGCGAGGCTGAAAGGCCAGGGCCGCCGCCGCCCACTGCGTGGCGAACCACACGCCACCGATCGCGACCGCGAAAACTGCAATGATCTGACCGACAAGGAGTCTCGTGGGCGTCACGCGCCATCTCCTGCGCAAGGGTGACGATGATGCGTCCGATGTCGCCTATCGCAAATAGCCTTTGTTTGCGCTCTGCTACGCTTGTTTGCGCTCTGCTACGCTTTTGGCCCGCACAAATGATGCCGGAGGCGCACAAATGCGTGGCATCGCTGAGTCCGCCGCGTTAGACTTCGGTTCGCGCGCAGCCACCTTGATTGGTGTCGAGGAGAGGACCGATGGTCTTTTCGCTTCTGCTCATGGTTGTCGGCGTTGGTGCCTTCTGCGCGCTGCTCTACAACGCCGTCGTTTACGCGCTGCCCGTGACGGTTGGAATCGAAGTGGGCTTCTGGGCAATCCACGCCGGGGCCGGCTCCGTCGGCGGCATCGGCGTCGGGTTTCTGGCCGGCGGCCTGACCTTCGCGCTGGGCCAATTCGTTTTCGCCACCGCCAAATCGGACATCCTGCGTTTCGCCGTCGTGCTCGCCTTTGCCATCCCGGCGGTGATCGCGGGCTATAGTGCGCTCCTCGAAATCGCCGCGTGGAGCGTAACCTCCGTGCTCTGGCAGCACATCTTTGCCATTGCCGGTGCCGTTGTCATCGGCGGCACGGCCGGCCTGCGCCTGATGACGCCCCTGGGCGAACCACACCGGCCGGCTGGACTTGGCCGCGCCCTCTGAACCGGGACGAGCCCTGCCTGACGATGATGAGCACGACGTCTACGCCATAGCCCGCTAACATTCGCACGCGACTGGGGAACATGTCGTCTTCGGCGATCCGCCGGTATCCGTATCCCAAAATCCGCGATGAAGAAGCGGTGACTCAAAAAAGCCTCATCCTTTGAAGAAGGTAGCGCTCATTGACTGATTTGGACGTTTCACCTGGAGGGTGCAATGGGGGCGTCGCAGGCGGTGCTGCCGTTCAAGCTGGCGGCGAGCGACGAATCACTGACGGCGCAGAGCGGATTGGCGCTGTTCGGCGAATATCTTCGCGCGATGGAGGTGGCCGGCCTGATCGACCATGAACTTCCCCGCCCCGGCAGCGCCGCAGGATATGCCCCATCGGTCCATGTCCTGCCGCTGGTTCTGATGTTGGCTGGTGGCGGACGGACGCTGGAAGATTTGCGCGTCTTGCGTAACGACGCGGGGCTGCGCGCTCTGCTTCAACTCGACGAAATGCCGAGCAGCGACGCCACCGGCGACTGGCTGCGGCGCATGGGCGCCGGCGAGAGTGCGGCCAGCGGGCTGGCCGGGCTCGAACGGGTAAACCGCAGCGTCTTTCGCCGCCTGATGCGGCAGGATACCGGCACGCCCTGCACGCTCGACATCGATGCGACGCAGATCGTGGCGGAAAAGCGTGAGGCGCATTACACCTACAAGGGCGAGAAGGGCTACATGCCGATGGTTGGGCACCTTGGCGAACTCGGCCTCGTCGTCGGCTATGAGTTCCGCGAAGGCAACGTGGCGCCGGCGGCGCGCAATCTGGAGTTCTTGCAAGCCTGCGAAGCCGCTATGCCAGAGGGCAAACGGATCGAAGCGATCCGCGCCGACAGCGCGGCCTACCAGGCGGCGATCTTCAACTGGTGCGACGCGACCGGCAAGGTGTTCGCGATCGGCGCCGATCAGGACGCGGCGGTGAAGGCGGCGATTGCCGCCATTCCCAAGAGCGACTGGAAAAAGTTCCGCGACGGCGAAATCGCCGAGACGGTGCATTGCATGAACCAGACTGGCAAGGCGTTCCGGTTGATCGTCCTGCGCCGCCCTGTGGAACAGGACTTGTTTGAGGACAAGGGGCCGTATCGCTATCACGCCATCGCCAGCAATCGGGCGGACGAAGACGCGGCGGCGACGATGCAATGGTATTGCAAGCGCGGTGACGCCAGCGAGAACCGCATCAAGGATTTGAAGATCGGCTTCGGCATGGAGTCCATGCCGTGTGGGACCGTTGCCGCCAACGCTGTGTTCTTTGCCATCGGCGTCCTGGCTTACAATCTGTATCTCGGCTTTCGCCGCCAGGCGCTGGGCAGCGGTTGGGAGCGGTCGCAAGTGCAGAGCGTGCGCTGGCGGTTGTTTCAGACGGCGGGCAAGATCGTCCGCCACGGCCGGCAGCTGGTCTTGAAGATCAGCGCCGCGATGATCGAGGTGTTCACGGCGATCCGCCAGCGTTGCGCGGAGATCATGCGGGAAGGAGGTGCTGTTCCAGAAACATCGTGATCCGCGGCGTGATCGTGTCGCGTTCGGCCACGCCCGATTGGCCAGCCGAGGGCGGAGGCACACGCCAAGACGCCGCCAGCGCCACCGCTGGCGGTCGAAACCGGCGCCGCGAGCCTCGCCGAGGCACCGGCAGTCTCTCGGGCACGGCAAATCCGGCTGAAAACCCATCTTCAGCCCTTCACGTCCCATCCGCCAAAATCCCATCGCGGATCTTGGGCGTATTGTGTCACTTGACACCGAACGGACGCCCGTGATAGGCATCGCCATGAAGATCCGGAACGTGATCCACAAAGGATTGCGACGTTTCATCGAAACCGATGATGCAAGCGGGCTTCAGCCTGCTGTCGTCGCCAAAATTCGGCGCATGGTCTCTTTCCTCCAAGACATGGAGAAAGAAGAGGAATTGCGCGCGGTGCCGAGTTGGAAGGCGCATCTGCTGACCGGCGACCGTAAGGGCACGTGGAGCCTGTTCGTCACCAAAAACTGGCGGATGACGTTTCGGATCGACCGTGACGAAATCGAGATCATCGACCTTGATTATGAGGATTACCACTAGGAGGTGGCCATGAGCGCAAAGACCGGACTCCGCTTGAAGAACCCGGCCCATCCTGGCGGTTTCATCAAGCATGAAATCATTGAACCGCTGGGCCTGTCGGTGACGGGCGCCGCGGACGTGCTGGGTGTGACCCGGGCGACTCTTTCGACGCTCCTCAATGAGCGCGCCCATCTGTCACCGGAAATGGCGCTGCGCGTCGAGAAGGCATTCGGTGTGTCGATGGACACTCTCATGCGGATGCAGAACAGCTATGATATCGCCCAGACGCGCAAACGCGAAGGCGAGATCAAGGTGTCTGCCTTCCAAAGAAAGCCACGCGGCAACCGGTCGGCAATGACTTAAGGGATGCCAAAGGGGGATTTTCGGCGCCGAGCAAAAATCAGAAAAATGATTGCCGTTTATCAGGTCACCCTTATGATTGCCCGTCTGCTCGTATCTCATATCCGCAGTCTGTGCAGCGCAACAATCTGGTGTGCAGTTCCGGTGAACGAGATTGTTTCGGCAATGTTCATCAACATGCGGGCTTCGCCAGTAATACCGTTCCAGAGTCCGTGCTTTCGCGCTTTGTAGACCTGGCCCACACCATCCCACCAGACAATCTTGACTCGAGCCCTGCGTTGGACAAGCAAGTCATTGAGATAGGTCTCCAGCCCGAACCCCGGCAGGCGCGCGATAATATCGAGATGTTCGGCAAGCATGTCCCGCCGCAGCGTGCGTTCGCCGGAGAGGTAATCGAGACCGATCGTTCGCCATGGCAGGAGCGCGTCCCGTCGCAAGCTGATGCTGGCGTCGGCACAGCCATTTAACACGGGTAGGAGAAGTTCTGTCACGTCGTGGGCCGTCAGCCCGATCAGATCGGCATCGAGAAACAGCAGAAACTCACCCGTCGCTCGCCGGACACCTGCGCAAATCGCGCCACTCTTCCCGGTGTTTTGTTCCAGGACAACCAAGCACGCTCCCTCGAAGCGAGCAATTACACTGGCGGTATGGTCTGTCGAACCGTCGTCGACGGCAATGACTTCATCGATGAGCGGATGGGTGGTGGTGACTGCAAGCACATCACCAATGCGGCAGGCTTCGTTGTAAGCGGGAATGATGCAGCTAACGGTTGTCATAGCTCATGCGAAAATAGCGACGGACGAGCAAATAAAGCCCCATCACGCAAAGTGATCCCGCAAGAAGGAAAGACGCTCTTGTCAGATCATTATCAATGCTGTTGTAGGCATAGCCAAAGAAATAGCCAACGAGCAGAAGAATGAGGGCCTTGGGAACCGTGCCGAGAACATTGTACCAGAGGAATTTTCCAACCGGCATGCGCGCCGCACCCGATACAGGCAGAATGACAATTCCGGTCTGAGTGCATTTGGCGAAGAACAGCATCTTCGCGCCGTGCCGCTCGAGATAGCGCGCCGCACGCGCAAGGCGGTCTTCGGTAATCCCTAGCAGGGGCCAGATTCGTGCAAGCGCCCCAACGCGGCCGAGGCGGCCGATGCCGTAATAAGCAAGATCGCCGAAGAGGTCGCCGGCGATAGCGATGGCATAGACGACATATATGTCGAAGTACCCCTGGCTTGCCACGAATGCACCAATAATCGTGGCAATCGGACCTTCAACGATCACAACGAGGAAGAGGACGAAATATCCGTACTGTTCGAGCAGGTGATGGATGAAATCAGCAGATAGCATGGACGGTGGGTGCCTGCAGGGTTGTACCAGCGGGCGAGATTATGGCCTTCGCCGGTCCCGATCCAGCCGTAATCCTGGTGAAGCCCTGCCCTGCGACATCGAGAGAACCATCTCGCCCGCGGTTGACGTTGCTGTGACAGTTTGGGTGCGCTGTCGTTAGCGGCCGTTTTCATTACAGTCTTTACAGGTTTTAACTCGGTTTCACTTGCAGGTCTGGCTCTACGCGTCACCAAGCTGGAACCGATGGACACTTCGGTGCGGCCCCTTATGCTAAGCCGGCTTGCGCGCGGCCACGGCCATCGCCACCAAGGACCACCCGCCGAATATCAAGTCGATGCCGACAATCAGCCCCAGCGCCCAGATGGCCGAACCCGGTAGGGCCCAGATGATCAGTCCGGCCAGCACGAGATCAAGAACCCCGTTCAGGAACAGAAAGCCCCAGCGCTGCGACAGTCTCCGACGATGCTCGGCGGCGAACAGCATCGTCAGGATGCCGTCGGCGATCAAAAAGGCCGTCAGCACGAAGGTGAGCGAGATCACTCCACCAACCGGCCAACCGACCAAGGCCGCGCCCGCTGCGATGGCGACGAGCGCGGAAAGCAAAGACCACCAGAACCCCGGCGCCTTGTGCCCGACCAACGTGGTCAGCAGACCGACGACGCCGCCGGCCAGGAAAATCCAGCCCAAAACGATCGCCATCGCCAAACTGGCAGCCGCCGGTACGATAATGGCCGCAAAACCGAGTATGAGCAGCACGACGCCTTCGCCGAGGAACAATTTCCAATGCTCATGCAGGGCGCTTCTCATAGCGCCGTTCTCGCCATCCGCTTCGCTCATCTGATTTCTCCCGTGTTCCCACTCGCCCCAGGATGTCGCCCGCGTGGGACGCGATCATACCACCCGAAACGATCAACGGCCTCTACAAGGCGGAAGTCATTCATCGGCGCGGGCCGTGGCGTAGCTTCGAGGCCGTCGAGTTCGCCACCCTCGAATGGGTGGACTGGTTCAACACACGCCGCCTCCTGGAGCCCATCGGCAACATCCCGCCGGCCGAAGCCGAGGAGCGCTTCTACGCTATGCAAGACCCGCCGGCCATGGCAGCATGACTCAAACCAAAATGCCTCCGGCAATCCCGGCGCGGTTCAACCCTCGTTGGCTGCGGCTATATCGGCAAGCCAAAGGCTCTCGGCACTGAAGGCCGGCTTGCTGGTGCACCATCGATCATGAGTTTGAGATAGATGGAGCGGTTCGGTAGGTTGAATAGGTCCAACGCCTCGAATTTCGGCTGGAACTCCTTCGCCGGGATCGCGGCACCCTCCGTCCTGTACGATGCGAAATCAGCGTGCCAGCATTGCCGAGCACAGCATAGTGGGCCGGACTCAAGCCGGCGCATGTGCCGGTTTGCCAGGGCGACAACGCCGCCAGCGGCAGAGAGGCGTATACCGGGCCCCTGCACAAAGTTACGCAAGCGGTTTTCCCGCTCGCGACTCTTATTTTGGGTGTTCGCCAGCAAGACATATACTCAGCACTGGACCAAGGGTGTGGGGTTAGGGAGCGTGTGAATGCTGGTCGAAGCAAGCCGCGCGTCGAGTCTAAGGTGAAGAGGCATGGATCAACCGGCCACGAGTGCACAGGAGAACAAGCCTCGGCTGCAAGGCCTGACCGAGGCCGAAGCGCAACGCCGCCTCAAGCAGTATGGCCCAAACGCGATTCCCGAGCCGCGCCACCATCCGCTGCTGACGCTGCTGAACAAGTTCTGGGGGCCGATCCCCTGGATGCTCGAAACCACCATCGTCATCCAGGTTCTGCTCGGCAAGG
>JAGWVX010000128.1 GCA_018970685.1 Alphaproteobacteria bacterium
CGGCGCTGGCCGGTTTGCTCAAGCCGCACCTGCCGGAAGTCAACATGGTCAACGCGCCGGTGGTCGCCAAGGAACGCGGCACCAAGGTGAGCGAAACCCGCCGCGACCGTCAGGGCATCTACGAAGGCTATGTCAAGATCACGGTCAAGACGCCAGAACAGACCCGAAGTGTCGCCGGGACGGTGTTCTCGGACGGCAGACCGCGTCTCATCCAAGTTAAGGACATCGATCTCGATGCCGGCTTCGCGCCGCACATGCTCTATGTGACAAACGAGGACAAGCCGGGCTTCATCGGTCGGCTGGGCATGATTCTCGGCGAAGCCAAGGTCAACATCGCCAATTTCACCTTGGGGCGCACCGCCCCGGGTGCCGACGCCATTGCCCTGGTCGAAATCGACACGGAAATGGACGAGAAGGTCCTTGCCGACATCCGCAAGCTGCCGCTGGTCAAGCAGGCAAAGGTTTTGGCTTTCTGATCACACTTCTCGCTTATTACGCATTCTCGGCCGAAGCGCCGTCGTTCCGGCCGAAATTGGGATAATAAAGGAGGACCGCAGGCGGCCGATTCGGCCCTGCCGCGGGCCGCCTTGGCGGGCGGAGGGGCCATCATGACGCCGCTTGTCGCGATCTACCTGCTGTGGCTTGTTTGGATCATGTCGTGGATTGTCGCCGCGATGTGGGTCAGCCCGACCATCAAGCATGCCGGTCTGGGCCGTGAACTGCTTTATCGAGTTCTGGTGTTTGCCGGCTATGTTTTCCTGTTCGGTTTCGTCTCGACCCGCTACGACATGCTCTATCGCTTTTGGCGCGTACAGTCCGGAATCCTCGGCTGGGTGATGACGGCCCTGGTCGCGGCCGGCTTCATCTTCTGCTGGTGGGCGCGCATTCATCTTGGGCCACTGTGGTCGAGCAGCGTCACCCGCAAGAGCAGCCATCGGGTGATCGATACCGGGCCCTATGCGGTGACGCGGCACCCGATCTATACGGGCATCACACTGGCCGCACTGGCGACTGCCGTGGTCCAAGGCGCGCCGACGTCCTTCCTCGGTGCGGGCCTCATGACGGCGGGCTGGTACCTCAAGGCGCGGCTGGAAGAGCGCTTCCTGCGCGAAGAGCTGGGGCCAGAAGCCTATGATGCCTACGCCAAGCACGTGGCGATGCTGGTGCCGTATGTGCGCTGGCCTTCCTAAAGGCCTTCGAAGCCCTGGATAAGTAAGATTAATCTCCTGATGGCAAAGCTCTCTTAACCCTGCAACCGGCAAAATGGCTGTCCGGTCCAGGACATGCCATCGATGAACGCAGACAGCGCCGCTCCGCCGGGCGAAGGAATTGCGCAGGCGCGCAACGCCAAGCTGGCGCTCGACCAGATGGAACTGGCGCTGGGCAATATCGCCCCCAACCACTGGATCGTCCCGATCTTCGCACTGATCATCTGTGTGATGTTCCGCCAATGGATCGACATCGCACGGCTGACCTGGTGGTTCGGCATCGTGACGGCCAGCGTGGTGCCGCTGGCCATTGCCTCAGCGAGGTTCAAGCGGCGCAAAACCATGCTCCGCGACGGGCGGACGTGGATCATCACGCTCACCGCCAGCTATGCCGTGACAGCCGCCAGCTGGGCGTCGCTCGGCTATTTCCTCTGGTCGCGCGACAACCAGGTCGACCACATGGTCGCGCTGCTGTTGCTGGCGATTTCGCTGGCCGGCGCCACTGCCATGCTGAGCGCCAGCCGGCCGCTGTCGAACGTCGCCTTCGTCATGTACGGCGCGGCGTTGGTGGCAACCCCGCTTCAGGCCCACGGCATCGTCTATGCCGGGTTGTCGGTGTTGGCCCTGCTTTTCACCGCCTACCTCGCCCACATGTCTCTGCAGATGCACGCCACCGCGCGCGACATGCTGCTGCTGCGCAACGACAAGAACGACCTCATCGTGGCGCTGGCCCGCGCCAAGAACGAATCCGACGAGGCGCGCGCCCGCGCCGAGGCGGCAAGCTTGGCCAAATCGCAGTTCCTGGCCAACATGAGCCACGAACTGCGCACGCCGCTGAACGCCATCCTCGGCTTCTCGGAGATCATCTCCAGCAGCGCGCAGGCCGGAGACACCGGCAAGCACCACGAATATGCCGAGCTGATCCACCGTTCCGGCCGCCATCTGCTGGCGCTCATCAACGATATCCTCGACCTTGCCAAGATCGAGGCGGGCAAGTTCATCCTGCACGATACGGACCTCGACCTGGATCACATGATCGACGACGGGCACGCGCTGGTCGCCGCCAAGGCCGAGGAAGGCGCGTGCCGCCTTACCAAAGACATCGCGACGGGGCTGCCGAACCTGTATGCGGACGAGCGGGCGGTTCGGCAGATCCTGCTGAACCTGCTGTCGAACGCAGTCAAATTCACGCCACCGGGCGGCACGGTGACATCGTTCGCGCGGGTGGAGAGCGACGGCCGGATCGCTTTCGGTGTGGCGGACACCGGCGTCGGCATCGCCGAAGAGGATCAGGTGCGGGTCTTCCAGAAATTCGGCCAGGGCCGGCACGACATCGTGACGCTCGACAAAGGAACAGGCCTCGGCCTGCCGATCGTCAAAGGACTGGCGGAAGCGCATGGCGGCTCGGTAACGCTCGACAGCACGGTCGGCGCCGGCACCACGGTGACGGTGCGGTTTCCCGCGAACCGCACCCGCCCCAAGAAGCTGCGCGCCGCGTCGTAACCGCCCCCTTTCGCCGACTTCGGCGGGCACTCCGCCCGCTGCGGGGGCAGAACGTTCAGCGTCCCTTGAACACCGGTTCGCGTTTTTCGAAGAAGGCAGAGAGCGCCTCGGCATGATCCTCGGTGGTATGCGCCTTGGACTGGAAGGCCGCCGACATGTCCATGATGGTTTCGAGGTCCGCGCCGAGCGACTCGCGCATCAGCTTCTTGGTCATGCGCAGTACGCCCGGCGGCTGACGCGCGATTTCCGCGGCGAGGCCCTGCGCCTCTTCCATCAGCATCTCCGGCGGCACGATCCGCGAGACCAAGCCCCAGTCGAGCGCCGTAGCGGCATCGATCGTCTCGCCGGTGAAGAACAGCTCCGCGGCGCGCGACAACCCGATCATCCGCGGCAGCAGCCATGCCCCGCCGTCGCCGGGCACCAAGCCGATCTTCAGGAAGGTGGCGCCGAACACGGCGAACTTCGATGCGATGCGGATATCGGCCAGGCACGCCACGTCGTTGCCCAGGCCGATGGCCGGCCCGTTGATCGCGGCGATCATCGGCACTTCGACATGCCATAGGCCGCGCACGATCTTGTGGATATTGCTTTTGTAGCTGTCGCGGATCTGCTCGGGCGTACCGGCGAAGACGCCGGCCTTGTCGCGCATCGCCTTGACGTTGCCGCCCGCAGAGAACGCCGTGCCCACGCCGGTAAGAATGACGCAGCGCAGCTCGGAATCGGCGTTGATCTTGGCGGACGCTTCGGTGAAGAGATCGCCGTCGCCCGGCTCGCCCAGCGCGTTGCGCATCTCGGGCCGGTTGATGGTGAGCGTGCCGATAAGACCATTTTTCTCGTACAGAAGCGCCGACATGGAATCCCGCCGTGTGAACTGTGACGGCGCAGTGTAGAGCAGGATTTTCTGGGACAGAACCTTGCGGCGCGCAACCCTCTAGATACCAAAAAGGCGGGCGCCGCCCGGCGCCCTGTATCCATCGAGATGTATGTATAGAGCCCGGCGGGAAACCCGCCTTCGGTTGGATGCTACGGCAAGCCCTAGGAATCCGCACGTCAGGCGGCAAACCAATAAGCACCTTTGCTTCCCATTACTCCGATCGGGTTTTACGCCGCCGAACCGTCGCATCGACCGCCCATCGAAATGGCGCGGGAGTCCCTTGGTCCGGCTGCGTGTGGTGGTGCGCGGACAGCACCCAGCCCTGTATGACGTTGTCTCGCCGTTTGCCGTTCAGATCAGGCCTTGCCATCGGCCCCGTGTCTTGATGCGCCTCCTTTGCGTTGCTTCAACTCATAAAGAACATATACGGAACGGAACCGCAGATTGCAACCTTAGAAATATCACATAATATTACAACAACCTATAAGTGCTAATCAGATGCGATTGCAGGACGGCGAGGACGACCGCCGCTTCCGGCCCTGCCCCGCACCACGCCGGACATGGAGGCCGCGATCCCGTTTCCGCCCGACCTGTTGTAGCGTCATCGGCGGAGTGGAGGCATTTCCCGATGACAAGCATCCGCCGGACTGCGCGATGGGCCCTGGCTGCGGGTCTGGTTTTTCTCCAGACGCCGTCCTGGGCGGCCGCGCCCTCGTCCGGCAGCGAGAAAACGGACCCCGGGTTTGGAATGTCGATCATGGAATCGACCCAGTTCAATTTCGGCAAACTCAGCATCGGCGCGGGCTATATGGGCGGCGGCGCCTATCTCGACGAAAAGGGCGTGCGGCGCGACGGCCTGCACGTCACCCTGTCGATCACGGTCGCAGGCGAACCTGCCCAGTTCCAGCAGCCGGACATTTCCGAGGGCCAGACCCTGAACGTCTCCGGCTACCGGATTCTCGTCGAGAAGATCATCCCCCAAAGCGGCCCCAACGACCGCAGAGGCTTCGTCATCGTGCGCGTCTGGGGGCGTCAGAAGCGCGGCGGAGAATGAGGGTCGGCGGGCGGTCATCCGCGAGCGGCAAGGCTTACTCTTTGTACAGATGATTATACACGTTCCCGGCAATTGAATTTCGCGGCGTTCGACGACGCCTCCTTCTGCGGCAGCTAAGCGATCTGCATGACGCAGGTCACCGCAAACGCCAGATGACTTCGGCTTTCCACGGGACCGCGACGGCCTTGCCATTCACTTTCGCCGGCAGATAGGTCCATTGCTCCACGCACACCACCGCGGCGCGGTCCAGACGGGGATGCCCGCTCGTATGAAGAACCGAGACATTCGTGACGGTGCCAGCCGTTGTAATGACAAACGACATCAACGTTGTCCCCTGCTCGCCGAGCCGAGCGGACTCGACGGGGTATACGCTCTCGCAGACATGCGGAAGACCGTAGGGAACAGGCGCTCCGCGTAAAGCGGGACGAACCATAGACGGTGCGCCTGAATGATCCGGGAGCATGAATAGGAACAGTGCGAATATCGCAACCGATCCGAGAAGCAGAATCGCGTTGCCGAGGTATTCAACGGCTTCGCGCCGCCGGAGCCCGGCGATGTTCTCCGCCCAGTTGAACACCGGTGCGAGAACCCGACCGTGCAGGGACGGACAAAAGAACGGCACGGCCCCAACCGACAGCAGCACCGACAGCACTTTGACATGGTACAGCGCGCGTCCCTCCAAGACGTGTTGCCGCCCGGCAAAGTCGATGGCAAACCAGAACAGGATCAGCACAAGAAGCGGAAGCGAAACCAGCAGGCAAACATAACGGCAGCGGGTCCAAACACTGCGGAGGCGCACGAGATGCCCAAATTGCACCCACATGAACAAAACCGCGAATGCAAGCAGCAGAAGGCTGCTGTTGGGCACACTGATGAGAAGCATCTGCGGGCTGAAGCCCATCAGCAGCGCCGTCGATCGGACGGCGTTCGCCCCCATCAACGCCGCAATCACGGCGACGACTACGACCAAGAAGAAATTCACCAATGCGAAGAGCGAGCGGCCCCGCAGCTCGTCATCCCCCGGCGCCGGACCGGAGAACGCCACGGCGCGGCCGCCCGTGTCGGTCTTACCGCCGCCGCGCCGCGCCAGAACGACAAGGCCTTCGCGCACAAATGCAACGCCCAGCGCCAACACGAGCACCAAAGCGGCTGTCGCCGGTATCATGTACGGCATCGTCCCCCCATTCCCGCCGGGGATTATTGCACGAACGGTGCCGGACGACAGGCAATTGTTGCGTCCTTGCGTCCGATACATTCGTTCTGCCGCTGGGAAAGGTAGTTGAAACCGACACGGTATTGCAGCGACCCGTCACTTCCCGGCAACGAACCGCAGCCAGCGAATTTCGTGGTGTCTGAGCCCGATTCCTGCCGCCAAGAGCGGACGACGGAAACGTTATCCCCTCATACATCTTGCCTTTCATTTATAAATGATCAATCATTTATAAACTTGTGGGGGCATGTGGCATGGCTAAGAATGCGGCACCTCTTGCCGGACAGGTTGCTCTGGTGGCGGGAGCGACGCGGGGCGCAGGACGCGGCATTGCAAGAGCGCTTGGAGAGGCCGGGGCCCTCGTCTACTGCACCGGCCGGAGCGCCACCGGACATCCCCAAGGGATGGATCGGCCCGAGACCATCAACGAGACGGTCACGATGATCGAACAAGCCGGCGGCCGCGCCGTCGCGGTGCGGGTCGATCACACGCGCGACGAGGAGGTGGCGAGCCTTGCGGCGCGTATCCGGAACGAGGAAGGGCGGCTCGATGTGCTCGTCAACAGCATCTGGGGCGCCGACCCGATGCTCGACTGGGCGCATCGCTTTTGGGAAATCGATCTCGCGAAAATTCGCGCGTATCTCGACCAGACACTCATCAGCCACCTGATCACCAGCCGCTGCCTCGCGCCGCTCATGGTCGAGGCCAATCGGGGCCTCATCGTTGAAGTGATCGACGGCCATTTTGCCGGATATCGCGGTCAAATTCTCTATGATCTCGTCAAATCGTCGCTGGCGCGCCTAGCCTATGGGATGGCGATGGAGCTGACGCGCACACGCGTCACCGCGCTTTGCCTTTCTCCAGGCTTTCTTCGTTCGGAAGCGGTGCTCGATCATTTCGGCGTCCGCGAAGAGAACTGGCGCGACGCGATCGCGAAGGACCCGTTCTTCGCTGAGTCCGAGACGCCCATGCTGGTCGGCCGTGGCGCCGTGGCCCTGGCAGCCGACCCGGACGTTGGCCGAAAGGCAGGGCTCATACACTTCGCTTCCGATCTTGCGCGTGAATACGGCTTTACGGACGTCGACGGCCGCGTACCCGACTTTCCGCGCATGCTCGATGCGAAAGTACGTGAGATGGCGTCGGCACCACCGCTGGACGAACAAGGGCGGTTTCTTGTCTGGGCCCGGTATTGTCAGATCCACCAAGATCCCGCTCGCCGCGAACTTGCCGTGCTGCTCGCAAAGGCGCTCGGCCTCGAAGGCCTGGGCCCGGGCCTTGCACCAGCGGCGGCGCACGCATGAGCGCGCCCAGCAACCGCGCAACGGTCCCGGTCTCGCTTGGCTTTCGCGCCGGCCGAGGCGGCAGCGTGGTTGTCGGCGTTGCGGACGGCCGCGCCCCTCGTGTCGTGCTGTCGACATTTCTGGCGACGGCCGCAGAGGGAGACCGTCTCGCCCTCGAGCCCTATCATGTCGCCTTCGAGACGGAACGCGGTCCTCGAGGCGAGGTTTCGGCCGCAGCCGCCGTCGCCGAAGGGCGCAAGCGTCAAGAGCAGTTGGCCGTGGCGGGCCTGGAAGAGATTGTCCGTAGACTTCGCGAAGCGAGATATGAGCCCGTCGTCGCCGCACTTCTGGTCAATCGCGCCGGCTGGATCACCGATCTGCTGGAATACAGTCTCTTTGCGCCGGAGCATCCGGCGGTCGCCGAGGGCCTTGCCGTGCGCGATGCGCTTCGGTTCGCGTTGGACCGATGCGGAATCAAAATCGTCGAGACGGACGAGAAGTCTCTGCAT
>JAGWVX010000129.1 GCA_018970685.1 Alphaproteobacteria bacterium
GCGGCAGGCGTCGCCGCGCTCGCGGCCGCCGGCAGCGTCGCGGTGCTGTTGCCCGGCGCTTACTACTATCTGCGCGAGACCAAGCGTCCGCCGGTCGAAGCGTTGCGCGCGGCGGGCGTTCCCATCGCGCTGGGCAGCGATCTCAATCCCGGCACCTCGCCGGTCGCTTCGCTGCTCGCGATTTTGAACATGGCCGTTATCTTGTTCGGCCTGACGCCGGAGGAAGCGCTGGCCGGCGTGACGCGCGAAGGCGCGCATGCGCTCGGCCGCGACGACCTCGGCACACTGGCGCCCGGCAAACGTGCGGATTTCGCCGTGTGGGACATCGCCCACCCGGCCGAACTCACCTACTGGCTTGGACGCCGGTTGTGCGGCGGCCGCTTTATTGCCGGCGCGCCGGTGCCCGCGCCGCCTCCTCTCTGACCTCGCTCAAAGCAAAAGGGCGGCACCGACCGGCGCCGCCCTTCCCGCTCTCGCGGATCAAATCAGAACTGCTTGCGGGCCGTGATGAAGAATTGCCGCTGCGGGCCGACCATGAGGGTCTGGAAGTTCCCGCCCGGATCGGAATTGACGAAGCCGTTCGTGCCGATCGTCGAGATGTATTTGGCATCGAACAAGTTCGTGACGTTGCCCTGCAGCTCCAGGCCGTTGATCAAATCGTTTCCGTGGAAACGGTAGCCGAGTGTCAGATCGAACACCGTCTGCGACGGCACGGACGCGTCGTTGGTGTAGGTGTAAAAACGCTTGCTCATATAGGAGCCGTCGATCTGCCCGAAGATCGAGCCGTCGTCGTAGCCGAGCTGCCCCTTCAGCATGTGCTTGGGCGCATCCACCGTCGTCTTGTCCTTCGTAAGGGCAACCAGATTGCCGCTGCCGTCATAGGTGTTGTCGTCATAGGTGGAGGCGTCGTAGGCGTATGAACCGAACAACCACATATTGCTGAAGAAACGCCAGGTGCCGGCCGCTTCGATGCCTTCGGAGGTGACCGAACCGACGTTCGACAGCGCCGAAGGGTTGCCGACAATGCCCGATCCCACCGTGGTGGCCAGCAGCCGGTTCTTGAACTTCACGAAATAGCCGGCCAGCAGGCCCTGGAAGCTTCCACCGTTGTAGCGATAGCCGCCCTCGAAGGTCTGCGACGTTTCCGGCTTCAGCTTGCCTGCGATGGCGTTGAACCCGGCCTGCGTGGTCGAGAACGGGCCGGTGGTCGCGGCCGCCACGAAAGCGCGCTGGTTCTTCGAATAGTCGGCGAAAACTTCGTTGTTGCCGTCGATCGCGTAGTTCACGCCGGCTTGCGGCAGGAAATTGTTGTCCGTGCCGATCTTGCCGCTGAAGGCGGAGCCGGTGAGGCCGTGCGCCGAGTTGTTCACCTTCTGGGTCTTGAAGCCGTAATTGAGCTTCAGCGCGTCGGTGATCTGCCATGTATCCTGCAGATGGAAAACACTCGTCACCGTGTTGAACCGGTATTCCCATTGCGTGAAGAACGGGTTGGTCTGGAACTCGAGGTTGTTGCGGTTGGTTCCGGTCGCGTCCAAACCGTAATAACGCCGCGCCTGGTGGAAGTTGTTGTTCTCGTACCAGTAACCGCCTTCGATGGTGTGGCTGCCGACGGTCCAGGTGAGCGTCGCGACGGTGCCGTAGCGGTTGATGCCGTATTCCGTCGTGCGGATGGAGATCGGCGCACCGCCGGGTGTCGGCACATAGGGAGTGTCCCAGGTGCCCATGCCTTTGTTGTTGTGGCCGTAAGCGGTGACGTGCAGCGAGAGGTTGTCGAGGATCGACCAATCCGCGGTCACGCCGCCCAGCGCGTCGTTGCGCAGGCCCGAGGCGTTATAATAGGCGTCGTCGACGCACTGGACCGGCGCCGGATAGACATTCGATCCGTTGCCGCCGCCAACCTGCGGGCAATCGCCGCCGGGATTGGCCTGATAGGTATTGGCGATGGCGACTGCTTCCGCCCAATGGCCGGTGATGTTGTCCCAGGTGTAGCCGGCACGCTTGATGAGGCTGAGCGAAAGATCCTGGTAGTCGTTCTCGCGGCGGGCGGAATAATTGAAGAAGCCCGTCAGAGTCACGGGGCCGACCGGCTGAACGAATTTGGAGTTGACTTGCAGCTGCTTCTGGACGCCCTTGCCCTTCCACTTGTCGGCATATTGGTAACTCCCGCTCACATAGCCGCTGCCGCCGCCGGGAAGAAGGCCGGAGTCCACGCGCACGAACTCGTGGAGCGTGCTGTCGCTGCCGTAGGATGAAGCAGCCAGGACGCCGAACCTGTCCTTGGGGGCGCTGGAATGGAATTCCAGCGTGCCGCCGAGATTGGAGGTCGAGGCCGTGCCGAGTGCGCCGGTGCCCTGGGCCAGAACCACCGCCCCGATATTCTCGGAAGAGATCGCGCGGCTGATATGCAGGCCGTTGTCGTTGCCGTACGACATATCGCCCAACGGCACGTCGTCGAGCGTGAAGCCGAGCTGATTCTGGTTAAAGCCGCGCACCGAAATGCGGACCGCCCATTCATAGGCGCCGAACGGATCCGCCGCCTGGTAGTTCACGCCGGGAAGCTTGGAGATGACTTTGATCGCGCTCGTTCCGGGAGTGGCATCTTGAATCTCATTCTGCGAAATCGATTCGACCTGACGCGTCTCGCCTTTGCCGAGCACGACGACGGTTTCGACCGTCTCGTCGGCATAGGCGGACGATATCGGCAGCACGAAAGCGGTGCCGAGCAACAGAATACGCTTTAACATTACGAGTCCCCAATTTTTGATTGTCAGACGTCAAGTCTGAGATGAGCGCGAGTGGGTATCAGCGCTCTGTGACGGCTTATGAGATGTTTGATAACGGTTGCGATATATTCCGTGCGTTCGTGCGGTCTGCTCGCGGCCGTGTCTTGCAGGCACGAGAAATGCGTCGCAATCGCTGCCTAGTTGTTCCGCGCTCGCAATCGACCTGCCGGCAAAACCTTTCCGTTGCGCAAAGATACGGCGCGCAAAATACGACACGGGTCCGTAGATTGTCCGTGTAGGAACAATCGAGCGCACTGTACGAACGTGTGCGCCGCCGTTAGGTCGGTTTATATAAAGTGTCCGATGTCTTCCGGCGGGCGTCCGCTTCGAGTTTCCGCAGGTCGCCTGTGATTATGCAGCCGCGCCGTCCGACCTCGCCCGGATTCGCGATCCTCCGCCTCCGGCGAGGGAGGGTCGCCAGATCGTTCGTCCTTTTTGCGTTTGCTCTCGTCTTCCGTTTCTTCGACGAGGCTGCGGTTTCGGCCGTTATAGAAGTCGAAAGAAAAGAACAGCGCGGATGCGACGGCGGCACCTCTGGCCCAGCGTCTGGACCTGCGAAGACGCCGCATGACATAAAAAGACACCGGAAGCGCCAAGGCGACTCCGGTCAGCGCCCACAACGCAGCTTCCAGGCTTCCTCCGCTCACCGCCGTCTCCCTCAACCGGATGTGGGAAGCGCCAGGCAAATCTCAAGCAGAATCGGCTGAAACCGGGCGGTTAGCCTTGACGCCGCTGGTCGGACAAGGTTTTCCTGCCCTCCAGCGAGGCCGACATGCTGCTACTGATCGATAACTACGACAGCTTTACCTACAACCTGTACCACTATCTGGGACAGTTGGGAGCGGAAGTCGTCGTCAAACGGAACGATGAAATCACCGCCGCCGAGGCGCTCGCCATGAAACCGGATGCCGTGGTGCTGTCGCCGGGCCCCTGCACGCCCAACGAGGCCGGCATCTGCTTGGACCTCGTCGCGAAAGGCAACGGAACCTTGCCCATTCTCGGCGTCTGCCTCGGCCACCAGGCCATCGGCCAGGTCTATGGCGGCAAGGTCGTGCGCGCGCCGGTTCCCATGCACGGCAAGCTGTCGCGCATCCATCACACCGGCAAGAGCGTCTTCCGCGGCCTCAACAACGATTTTCTCGCCACGCGCTACCACTCGCTGACCATCGCGCCGGAGAGCATGCCGTCCGTTCTGGAAGTGACGGCCACCAGCGAGGACGGCGTCATCATGGGCGTGATGCACAAGACGCATCCCGTGCACGGCGTGCAATTCCATCCCGAAAGCATCGCCTCGGAGAACGGCCACGCGCTGCTGCAGAACTTCCTGCGCATGGCGCGCCAGCCCGCGTTGACATGAAAGCCGATCCCTCCGCCCTGCTCGCCGAAGTGGTCGACGGCGGCGCCTTGAACGCCGAGTCTGCGGCGCGGCTGTTCGACGCCATCATGGCGGGACAGATTCACGAGCCGGCGCTGGCCGCCCTGCTGACCGCAATGGCGGTACGCGGCCCCACGGTCGAAGAGATCGCCGGCGCCGCCACGGCGATGCGCGCCGCCATGACCACGATCGCTGCGCCCGACGGCGCCGTCGATCTGTGCGGCACCGGCGGCGACGGCCAAGGAACGTTGAATATCTCGACCGCCGTCTCGTTCGTCGTGGCGGCTTGCGGCGTGCCGGTCGCCAAACACGGCAATCGGAACATGTCGTCGAAGACCGGCGCCGCGGACGTGCTGGAAGCGCTGGGCGTCAAGATCGATCTGTCGCCCGCGGCGGCTGAAGCGTGCCTCCAGGAAGCCGGTCTCTGCTTTCTCTTCGCGCAGACGTACCACCCGGCGATGAAGCATGTGGCGCCGGTGCGCAAGGCGCTCGGCATCCGCACCATCTTCAATCTGCTCGGACCGCTGTCGAATCCGGCGCGCGTGCGCCGCCAGCTGATCGGCGTCTATGCGCGCGATCTGGTGGAGCCGTTGGCGCAGGTGTTGGGTGCGCTCGGCGCCGAAAAGGCCTGGGTGGTGCACGGCAACGACGGTCTCGACGAGATCACCACCACGGACATCACCCACGTCGCCATCCTCGATGCGGGCAACGTGACGACGCGCGTCATCGAACCGGAAGACGCCGGCTTGGCGCGCGCGACCCTCGCCTCTCTCAAAGGCGGTTCGGCCGGAGTGAACGCCGCCGCCGTCCGCCGCCTGTTCGACGGCAAGCAGGGTCCGTATCGCGACATCGTCTTGCTCAACGCCGCCGCCGCGCTGATCGTCGCCGGAAAGGCGGACGATCTTCGTGCCGGCGCCGATCTGGCCGCCAAGGCCGTCGACGGCGGCGGCGCCAAGCGCGCGCTCGAATCGCTGGTTGCAGTCTCGAACAGGTCCGTGCCGTGACTATTCTCGACGACATCGCCGTCTACAAACGCGACGAGATTGCCGCCGCAAAGGCGAACATTCCGCCCGCGGAGATCGAAGCGCGCGCCCGCGCCGCCGACAAGCCGCGCGGCTTCCGCGACGCCTTGTTGCGGGCCCGCGCCGAACATCGCATCGGGCTGATCGCGGAGATCAAGAAGGCCAGCCCGTCGAAAGGCCTGATCCGCGCCGAGTTCGATCCGCCGGCGCTGGCGCGGGCTTACGAGGCCGGCGGCGCCACCTGCCTGTCCGTGCTCACCGATACGCCGTCCTTCCAAGGCGCCCCGGAATTCCTCACCGCCGCGCGCGCCGCGACGCGGCTGCCGGTGCTGCGCAAGGATTTCATGCTCGAGCCCTATCAAGTTGCCGAAGCGCGGGCCTGGGGCGCCGACGCCGTCCTGGTGATCATGGCGATGGTCGACGATCTGACAGCCGCCGCGCTGATCGCCTCGGCCCGCGCCTGGGGCATCGATGCGCTGGTGGAGGTCCACGACGACGCCGAACTCGACCGCGCCCTGTCGCTCGGCGCCGGCATGATCGGCATCAACAACCGCGATCTGCACAGCTTCGTCACCGATCTCGCGGTGACGCGGCGGCTGGCGCCTCGCATCCCGGGCGACGTCCTGGTCGTCGCCGAAAGCGGCCTGTCGCGGCGCGGCGATCTGGCCGAACTGGCAAAGGCCGGCGTCACCACCTGCCTGATCGGCGAAAGCCTGATGCGCCAAAGCGACGTCGCCGCCGCGACGGCGGCTCTGACCGGCGCTAAGATCGGGTCATGAGCAAACTCACGCATCTCGACGATCAGGGCGCAGCGCGCATGGTCGACGTCTCGGAGAAAGACGCGGGCGTCCGCGAAGCGGTGGCCGAAGCGGTCATCGTGCTGTCGGAGGACGCCTTTGCCGCCGTCGCCTCGGGCGGCGCGCCGAAAGGCGACGTGCTGGCCGCCGCGCGGATCGCCGGCATCATGGCGGCGAAGAAAACCTCCGAGCTGATCCCGCTTTGCCACACCATTCCGCTGTCCAAGGCCGAGATCGCCTTCGACATGCTGGCGGAGAAGAATGCCGTCCGCATCACCGCCACCGCCAAGACCGTGGCGCAAACCGGCGTCGAGATGGAAGCGCTCACCGCCGCCGGCATCGCCGCCCTCACGATCTACGACATGACCAAGGCGATCGACAAAGGTGTGGTGATCGAATCCATCCGTCTGCTGACGAAATCCGGCGGCAAGAGCGGTCCCTATGCGGCGCCCGCCGCGCGAACGTCCCGCAAGCCCGCCGCGCAGCCTGCGGCACGCGGCCGCGCCCGCGCCTCGGTGCTGATGGGCGAAGCGGCCGGCCCGCCGTCGCCCCGTAGCGGCAACGCGGCCCAGCGCGAGGCGTTCCGCGCCTTCATGGTCTCCCGCCGTCTGCGTGCGACAGATTGGGCCAAGGAGGCCGGTGTTCCTGCCGCACAAATCTATGCTTTCCTCACCGGACAATCGCGGGCGATCCCGCCGGACGTCGCTGAGCGTCTGGCGCGTGCCGCGCGTGTACGTGTGGAGGACATGTTCAAATGATCAGCGTCGAAGACGCCGCACAGCGCATTGCCGCCGCCTTTACGCCCATCGACACGGAAGTGATGGACATCGCGCATCTGGCGGGCCGCGTGCTGGCCGAGGATCTCGTCGCCAAGTCCAACCAGCCGCCCTTTCCCATCTCCGCGATGGACGGCTATGCCGTGCGTCTCGGCGACGGCGGCGCGCCGCGGCGCGTCGTCGGCAGAGTGCCGGCCGGCCATCCCTTCGCCGGCAAAGTCGGCCCGGGCGAGGCGGTGCGCATCTTCACCGGCGGCGTGGTGCCGGACGGCGCCGATGCCATCGTCATCCAGGAAGACGCCCAGGCCGACGGCGACACCGTCTCCTTCGCCGTCTCCGCCTGCACGCCGAGCCACATCCGCGCCGCGGGCCTCGACTTCAAGGCGGGCGACGTGCTGGCGCCCAAGGGCAAATGGATCACCGGGCGCGACTGCGCCCTGCTCGCCGCCGGCGACGTCACCCAGGCCAAGGTGCGCCGGCGCCCGCGCGTCGCCATCGCCTCGATCGGCGACGAACTCTCGCGTCCCGGCGAGGCGCGCAAGCCGGGCGGCATCGTCGCTTCCTCCGGGTACGGATTGTTTGCCATGATCCAGGCCTGGGGCGGCGCGCCCTGCGACTTCGGCATCCTGCCCGACACGACCGAGGAGATCGCCACCGTCGCCGACGCGGATTCCGACATCATTGTCACGCTGGGCAGCGCTTCGGTGGGCGACCACGATCTGGTGCAGAAGGCGCTCGGCACCCGCGACTTCGCCGTCGATTTTTGGAAAGTGGCCATGCGGCCCGGCAAGCCGCTGATCTTCGGCCGCCTCGGCAAGACGCCCGTGCTCGGCATGCCGGGCAATCCGGTGTCGACGCTGGTCTGCGCCATTCT